>JADGHC010000749.1 GCA_019689655.1 Microbispora sp. | reverse complement strand
AGGCCGTCCTCGCGAACCCCAAGTACGCGGCGCAGGGGTGGAAGGAGATCTCCGACCCGATCCGGGAACGACAGGGCAGGCAGCGGATCATGGTCTACTCGCAGGACCCCTGGATCCAAAGCCAGCTGGCCAAGCGCTTCCCCGGGATGCTGAAGGGGTCCGCCGCCCAGTGGACCGACAGCGTCCACTGGACCGAACCGGCCCCCTTCTGGAAGGGCAACGTGGCCCGGTGGCAGGCCGTGCTCAGCAAGTCCCCGGGCAGCGTCATGACGAACTACACCAAGGAATACCGCGCCTGGCTGCGCGGCAAGTGCCGGTAGCGCCCGCGCGTGCCGGTGCGGCGCCGGGGCCCGCGAGGTTCCGCGCTGCGGCGGGCCGTGAGCCCCCGCACGCCCGCCCCGGCGGCACGGGTATGCCGGCGAGTCCGGCGTAAGGCCGCGAAAGCCGTCGCAACGGCGGGCGGGGCAAAGTCTGGCGCCCCGCCCGCCGTCGTCGTTTCCGCCGTCGCCCGCGCCCGGGCGGGAGGCGGTGAACGTCCTGCCTTCCAAGTCTCGGTGGGCGAATCGGACCTACGCGATCATGGGTGAGGTCACGTGGGTCCGGGCTTATCACGCGATGCGGGCCACGTGCGCGGGCCGGACCCGGCCGTCCGGGGCCTGCTTCCCCGCACCCACGGCCGGGCTGCGCCTTGCCGGCCGTCACGATTCGCTGCCGGCGGAGGCGCGCCGCGGCCGGCGTACGGCACGGCGAGCCCGATGGGTGAGCCTCAAGGTGCCGATGAGTCCGAGGTGCGGATGAGTCCCAGGGTGCCGCCGAGCAGCGATGCCGGTGGGCACGGCACGCACAAGCTGGGGCTCCGGGTCGATTTACCTGTGGCTTTCCGTAGCCTCCTCGCGTAAAATTGGGACAAGCGTACAGTTTTATCGGAGAGGTTCTCATGGCCTGGCTCCTGCTCGCCGCCGCGATCGCCTCGGAGGTCCTGGCCACCTCCGCGCTCAAACTCAGCGACGGCCTCACCCGCTGGGGCTGGACCATCGTGGTCGCCGCCGGATACATCGCCTCGTTCCTCCTGTTGTCGTGGGCGCTCAAGCTCCGCATGCCCGTCGGGATCGCGTACGCGGTGTGGGCCGGCACCGGGACCGCGGCGATCGCGCTGATCGGCGCGTTGTTCCTCGGCGAGCACATGAACCTCGTCAAAGCGGCCGGCATCGCCCTGATCATCACCGGGGTCGCCGTGCTGAACCTCGCCGGCGCGCACTGACGGATTTCGCGCTGATCGTTTGACCCGGCGGCGCGCGCCCGCTAAGGGTGATCCGGACGGCTCCCCGGCCAAACGGGGGAGCTCCGACGATCCAGGGGAGGACCACGGCGTGCCCGATCAGCACCGGACCGCGACGATCCCGTCGGCGGCCCCCACCCGCGCCGTCGCAGTACGCGCCGTCACGTCCCAGCGGCGCCCGCAGGAGCGTGCCGTACGCCGCAGGGAGGCGCTGCTCGACGCGGCCGTCGACCTGCTCGGCGACGGCGGCTTCGCCGCCGTGACGCACCGCGCCGTCGCCCGCCGGGCCGGCCTCCCGCTCGCCGCCACCTCCTACTACTTCACCAGCCGCGATCAGCTGCTGGCCGAGGCGTTCGCCCTGCTCGTCGAGCGCGAACTCGCCGGCATGCGGGCGAGCGTGGACCGCCTCGCCGACCGTACGCCGCCGGCGATCGCCGAGACGCTCACCGGCGTGTACGCCTCCGACCGGCTGCGCCAGCTCGGCCTGTGGGAGCTGTACCTGCAGGCGGGCCGCGACCCGGCGCTGCAGGCCATCGCCCGCGCCTGGACCGACGGCTGCGACGACATCGTCGCCGCGGTGCTGGAACGCGCCGGCTACCCCTGCGGGCCCGGGGAGGTCCGCTTCGTCGCCGGGCTGCTGTCGGGACTGTGGGTGGAGGACGTCGTCGAGGCCCGCCCCGACTCCAGGCAGCGGGCCCGGGAAGCGGTGGCCCGCGCGCTGACCGCGCTCGGGCCTCCCGCTAAGGTCGGCCCATGATCTTCCATCTCGCGCTGGCCGCCGACTGGGACGCGGCCGTCACGGCGGGCGAGTACCGCGTCTCGACGCTCGGCCGGACCCTGGAGGAGGAGGGCTACATCCACGCTTCGGCCGACTTGGCGCAGGCGCGCGGCGTGGCGGGCCGCTACTACGGCCACGTCACCGAGCCCCTCGTGCTGCTGGAGATCGACGAGGAGCGGCTCGGGTGCCCGGTCCGGCTGGAGGTGCCCGAGGGCGCGGATGAGGCGTTCCCCCACATCTACGGGCCGATCCCGGTGACCGCCGTCACGGCCGTCACGCCCTTCTCCCTCTGACCTGCCGTCGTGCCGATCCTTCCGGCCGCCGCCGGCCGTGGGCCCGAGGGGGCGGGCGC
>JADGHC010000748.1 GCA_019689655.1 Microbispora sp. | reverse complement strand
CGTCACCGCGGCCGTCCAGGAGGACGTCCAGGGCGTGGCGGTCAGCTCCTACCAGGGCGGGCACGTGGAGTTCTTCACCTACCTGGTGGATCTGCTGCGGGAGCGCGGCGCCGGGCACATCAAGGTGTACGGCGGGGGCGGCGGGGTCATCATCCCCGAGGAGATCGAGTATCTGCACAGCCGCGGGGTCGCGCGCGTCTTCTCGCCGGAGGACGGCCAGCGGATGGGGCTGGCCGGGATGATCAACACGATCATCGAGGCCTGTGACGTGGAGCTGGCGACGGGGGAGCCGCCCGCCGTCGAGACGGTGGCCTCCGGCGATCAGCGGGCGCTGGCGCGGGCGATCACGTTCGTGGAGTCCGGCGCCGCCGGCGACGCGTGGCTGGAGGAGCTGCGTGCCGCCGCCGCGGCACGGCGCGTGCCGGTGCTGGGCATCACCGGCACCGGCGGATCGGGCAAGTCGTCGCTGACGGACGAGCTGCTGCGCCGGGTGCGGATCGATTACGAGGACAAGCTGCGGGTGGCCGTGGTGGCGGTGGACCCGACCCGGCGCCGCGGTGGGGGAGCGCTGCTGGGCGACCGGATCCGGATGAACAGCCTGTCCGGTGGCGGCGTCTACTTCAGATCCCTGGCCACCAGGGGAGCGCAGGAGCTGCCCGCGCACATCGGCGACGTCATCGCCGCCTGCCGCGCGGCCGGATACGACCTGGTCATCGTGGAGACCCCCGGCATCGGCCAGGGCGACGCGGCGATCGTGCCGTACGCCGACGTCTCGCTGTATGTGATGACCCCGGAGTTCGGCGCGGCCTCCCAGCTCGAAAAGATCGACATGCTCGACTTCGCCGACGTCGTGGCGATCAACAAGTTCGAGCGCCGGGGCGCGCAGGACGCGCTGCGCGACGTGCGCCGCCAGCTCGTGCGCAACCGCGAGGCGTTCGGCGTGCCGCCCGAGGAGATGCCGGTGTTCGGCACGATCGCCTCGCGCTTCAACGACGACGGCGTGACCGCGCTCTACCAGCGGCTGCGCGACCTGCTCGGCGAGCACGGGCTGCCGCCGGGACCCCGGCTGCTGCCGCGGGTGGAGGGCACCACCTCCACGGTCGCCGCCGCGATCGTGCCGCCGTCCCGGGTGCGCTACCTGGCCGAGATCGCCGAGACCGTGCGCGGCTACCACGCCCGCACCGCCGAGCAGGCGGAGGCCGTACGCCGGCACCACCACCTGGCCACCGTACGCGACATGCTCGCGGCGGAGGGCGCGGACACCTCGGCGGTGGACCGCCTGCTCGAGCAGGCCGAGGCGCGGATCGACGACGGCAGCCGGGCGCTGCTGGAGGACTGGCGCGCCACCGAGCAGGCCTATCGGGGCGAGGAACTGGTGGTGCGGGTCCGCGACCGGGAGCTGCGCACGCCGCTGTGGCGGCACACGCTGTCGGGCAACCGGATCCCCCGCGTCGCCCTCCCGCGCTTGCGCGACCCCGGCGATCTGCTGCGCTTCCTGCGGTCGGAGAACCTGCCCGGCCGGTTCCCGTTCACCGCGGGGGTCTTCCCGTTCAAGCGGGACGACGAGGACCCGACCAGGATGTTCGCCGGAGAGGGCGACGCCTTCCGTACGAACCGGCGGTTCAAGCTGCTGTCGGAGGGCCAGCCGGCGACGCGGCTGTCCACGGCGTTCGACTCGGTCACCCTGTACGGCCACGACCCGGACGAACGCCCCGACATCTACGGCAAGATCGGCACCTCGGGCGTGTCGATCGCGACGCTGGACGACATGAAGGCGCTGTACGACGGGTTCGACCTGTCCGCGCCGAACACCTCGGTGTCCATGACCATCAACGGGCCCGCGCCGACGATCCTGGCGTTCTTCCTCAACACGGCCATCGACCAGGCGCTCGACCGCTTCCGCGCGGAAAACCGCCGCGAGCCCTCGCCGGAGGAGGCGGCGCAGCTGCGCGCGCGGACGCTGGCCACCGTGCGCGGCACCGTCCAGGCCGACATCCTCAAGGAGGACCAGGGGCAGAACACCTGCATCTTCTCCACCGAGTTCTCGCTGCGGATGATGGCCGACATCCAGGAGTGGTTCATCGCCAACGGGGTGCGCAACTTCTACTCGGTGTCGATCTCCGGCTACCACATCGCCGAGGCGGGCGCGAACCCCATCAGCCAGCTCGCCTTCACCCTCGCCAACGGCTTCACGTACGTGGAGGCCTACCTCGCCCGCGGCATGAAGATCGACGACTTCGCGCCGAACCTGTCGTTCTTCTTCTCCAACGGCATGGATCCCGAATACAGCGTGCTCGGCCGGGTCGCCCGCCGCATCTGGGCCATCGCGATGCGCGAGCGGTACGGCGCGGGCGAGCGGGCGCAGAAGCTGAAGTACCACATCCAGACCTCGGGGCGCTCGCTGCACGCC
>JADGHC010000747.1 GCA_019689655.1 Microbispora sp. | reverse complement strand
CGTGGTCGGGGGTCCACACCTCGAAGTCGACCCGCTGCGCCTGCCCGTCCGCGTCGCTGACCTTGGCGGACAGGGTCGGCTGCGGGACGCTCACCAGGGCCGGGCTGGTGCAGGTGGTGCACGGCGCGATGGCCAGGCTGCCGGGTGTGGCCGGGATCGTGTTGTAGGTGATGGAGATGTTCGGGTTGTTCTGGAACCGCTTCCAGTAGTAGTTGTCCGTCTCGCTGCCGGCCTTGAGCATGAACGTTATGGCCGTGCCGCCGGAGTTCATGACGCTCTGCAGGGCGCTGGTCACGTCCCAGCCGACCCAGGCCGCGGGGCAGTTCGACGGCCCGCCCGTCCCGCTGGACGACCAGCCGTAGGCGACGTTCTTGGCGCCGATGTACAGGTTGGAGGCGGGCTGGTTGTTCCACGAGGTGGAAGAGCCCACCGCACCGGTCCTGTGCAGCTCGACGTTCCTGGCGGAACAGGACCAGGCCCAGGTCTCCTTGATGTTGAAAGTCGCGGAGACGATGTGCTTGCCCGTGCCCATCCCCGACAGGCTCATGTTGAAGAACGAGCGCCGCTTACTGCTGCCGGAGTTGTAGGTGCCGACCGTGGCGTCGCTGGTGGAGTTGTAATAGGTGCTGGTCGGGTAGGCGGAGTCGACGTACGTCCAGCCCGACTTGGCGGCCGTGAAGCTCGGGTCGATCGTCACCGGGAAGACGGTGGTGGGGTCGGCCAGCATGGCGGCGTCCGGGGTGACCTTCACGGCGCCGCCGGAGAGCTTCACGTCCATCTTGACGTGCTTGCCCGGCGCGGCGCCGGCGATCGAGACGGCGGGGTTCCGCCTCATCGCGGTCTCCGCGGCGGCGTCCCACATCTCCGCCGCCGAGGCCGTGAACACCGGGTCGTCCTCGGCGTTCACGATCGCGATGTTGCCGTGTTTGTCGGCTTTGATCTTCCCCTTCTTCAAGGAGGTCTCGAACGTGAGCGCCTTCAGCTTGGGATTGGCCGCCGCCTCGCGGGTCTTGACCACCAGCCTCTCGGCGAATCCGTCGACATCCGCGGTGAGCACCAGGTCGACGCCGGGCAGCACTTCGGGGTAGGTGGCGGTGGTGCCGTCCAGCACCGGCTTGGGCAGGGCGCCGAACGGTGAGCCCAGGGAGAACTCCGCGCCCTTCCTGGAGGCGCGCACCAGCGGGCCTTCACCGCCGCCGGAGAAGCTGTAGGAAACGGCGGAGGCCTTCGGCGTGACCGATCCGTCGGGGTTCGCGACCAGCGTCGCGTCCGCGGGAACCCACTGGCCGTCGCGCTTGACCCGCACGGGGCGGTAGCGGTGGTCCAGGGTCACGGTGCCGTCGGGGTTTATGAAGTACTCGTCGGTTTCCGACGTGAGCGACGCCACCTTGATTCGCTTGCCGCAGACCGCGGCGGCCAGCTTGGCGGAGATCTGCGTCGGCATCTCGTCGGGACAGGCCGCTGTCGGGCCCTGGGGCTTGGCCGGGACGGGCGCCGCCTTCGCCGGAAGCGGCACCAGGGAAGTGGATACCAGCGCCAACACGATGAGGGGCGGCACTGCGCCGGGCCGCCCCCGTCTCCTCCACACTGTCTACCTCCCGTGACGCGATTGGGTGATCGCGTCGAGGGTGATCAACAGGTGTATAGGCGTTGTATAGATCGCGTTAGGGCCTGGCCCGTACGGAGTCCGGACCGTGGCGGCGGGCTCGGCGCGGGCCGATTCGCGGACGCCGAGATACGCCGGTTCGCAGCGGTGTCCGAAGCGACGCCGCCGGCGGCGGGCGAAGGGGCGGCGGGAACGGTCAGGCGAGGAAGCCGCGCAGCAGGGCCGCGGTGCCCTCCAGGTGCTCGGCCACCGCACGCTCCGCCGCCTCGGGGTCGCCGTCCAGGATCGCGGCGGCGATGGCGGCGTGCTGGACCGCCGCGTGCTCGATGTTGGGCCGCAGCACGGGGATCGCGTTGAGCAGGTCGGTGACCCGCAGCCGGGCGTCGGCGCACGCGGCGGCCAGCAGCGGCGACCCAGTCAGCTCCGCGATCGCCAGATGGAACGCGATGTCCATCCGGCGGTAGTCGGCCGGCGCCGCGTCGTTCACCCCGGCCAGCCGGGCGGTCAGCGTCTCCCGCTGCTGCGGGGTCAGCTCGGTGGTCGCCAGGACCCGCGCCGCCCCGCACTCCACGGCCATCCGGAACGTCAGCGCGTCCTCGAGGTCGTCTTCGCCCATGCGGGTGACGGCCCTGCGCAGGTCGCCCTTGCGCGGGCTCGGCGGCTGGTAGACGACGAAGGCCCCGCCGTACCGGCCGCGCCGTACGTCGAGGTAGCCGGCCTCCTGCAGGGCGCGGATCGCCTCCCGCAGGGTGACCCGGCTGATGCCGAGCCGGGTGGCCAGCTCGCGTTCCGGCGGCAGCTTCTC
>JADGHC010000079.1 GCA_019689655.1 Microbispora sp. | reverse complement strand
GCAGTCGAGCGAGAGACTGGTGAGCGACGGGCCCAGGGGCAGATGAGCATAGGGCTGGTGGGCGACGGGCCGATGGAAGGCTCCGTCAGCGGGCGTTCGGCCGGCGACGGCGTGACGTAAGGGTTCGGGGAGGGAGCGAGGCGACGTCCCGTCGTGTGGTGTAACTCCGAGCTGTCGATGCCAGCCCCGGACATGGGGCGAGCCATCGTGTGACGGTCAGCGAGTTCCCAGCCAAAGGTTCTCGCGACCACACGATGGCTCTGGACCAGTCTGCCCCTGCTCGGCCTGTTGAAGTGTTCGAGAGCCGCCACTCCGACGATGTCATCCGCCAAGCGCTGCAAGCCATCCTGCACGCGCTCGTCGAGGCGGAGACGACCGCGGTGATCGGTGCCGCCTCACACTGGCGCGCCGAGACCCGCACCACCCAGTGCGACGGCTACCGCGACCGGTTGCTGACCGCCGCCGGCGACCTGGAAGTGAAGACTCCCAAGCTGCGGTCTGGGTCGTTCTTCCCTTCCCTGCCGGAACGCCGCCGCATCGGCCAAGCTCATCGCGGACGGTCATCCGGGTCAGGGGCACTACAAGGTCAGGACCACGTTGTCGATGAGGCGGGTGGTGCCCACCTTGGCGGCGACGGCCAGGATCGCCTCGCCGCGATGATCGTCACTGACCGGCGCGAACGTCGCCGGGTCGGCAAGAATCAGGTAGTCGAGCAGCAGCGGCGGGTCGAAGCGGGCCGCCTCCTCCAGTACGGCCCGCGCGGCGTCGAGGATCTCGGCCGGTGTCGCCCGCACCGCCCCGGCCGCCTCAGCCGCCCCCGCCATCCCGGTCGGCGCCGCTCCTGCCACTCCCGCGATATCGGTCATCCCGGCCCGGGCCGCGCCGGCCCGCAGCGCCCGCGACAGCGCGAGCGCGGTGCGGCGGTCGGCCTCGGACAGATACCGGTTGCGGCTCGACAGCGCCAGGCCGTCGGGCTCCCGTACGGTCGGGGCGGCGATGATCGACACGGGGACGTCGAGGTCGGCCACCATCCGCCGGATCAGCGCGAGCTGCTGGGCGTCCTTCTGCCCGAAGACCGCGACGTCCGGCTGGACCAGGTTGAACAGCTTGAGCACCACGGTCAGCACGCCGTCGAAGTGACCGGGCCGGAAGGCGCCCTCGACCACCCCGCCCATGCCGCCTGCCGAGACTCCCACCTGACGGTCCGGCAGGTACATCTCCTCCGCGGAAGGCGCGAAGACCACCCGTACGCCTTCCTCCTCACAGACCCGGAGGTCGGCCTCGAACGTACGGGGATAACGCGCGAAGTCCTCGTTGGGGCCGAACTGCAGGGGGTTGACGAACACGCTCACCACCACGTGGTCGGCGTGCTCGCGCGCCAGCCGCATCAGCGACCGATGGCCCTCGTGGAGCGCCCCCATCGTGGGGACCAGGGCGATCCTCCCGGGGCCGAGCCCGTCCCGCGCCTTGACGAGGCCGGCACGGTCGGTGGCGACGGTCACGTCCATATGTTCCCTCCAAGGGCGTCCAGCAGGCGTTCGGCCGTCTCCGGCTTGAGCAGCCCCGCCGCCAGCGCCCGGTCGGCGGTGAGCCTCGCAAGGGCGACGTACGCGTCCGCGGCCTCGGGGGCGGCCAGGATGAGGGCGTCGACATGTTTGCGTACGGTGCCCGCGTCGCCGCGTACGACGGGCCCGGTGAGCCCGCTGATGCCCAGACGCAGCACGTTGTCGAGGGCCGCGCTCAGCAACGGGGCGAGCATGCGGCCCGGATTGTCCACGCCGATCTTCGCGAGCAGTTCCTGCGACTCGGCGATGAGCGTCACCATGTGGTTCGCGGCGCCGGCCAGGGCCGCGTGGTAGAGCGGCCGGTCCCGGTCGGCGATCCACACCGGCTCGCCGCCCATCTCGATCACCAGCGCCTCGGCCACGGGCCGCAGCGGGTCGGGTGCCGTGACGCCGAACGAGCAGCCGTTGAGCCGGGTGAGGTCGTCGCTCCGGCCGGTGAACGTCATCACGGGGTGCAGCGCGAGCGGCAGCGCCCCCGCCTCGGCGGCGGGGTCGAGCACGCCCAAGCCGTACGCGCCGCTCGCGTGGACGAGCAGCTTGCCCCGCAGGTCGGCGCCGGTGGCGGCGAGACCGGACACGAGGCCGGGCAGCACGTCGTCCGGCACGGTCAGCAGCACGAGCTCGGACCGGGCGATCACTTCGTCCGGCCTGCTGAGCCGCAGGCCCAGGCGGTCGGCGGCCCGCCGCGCCGACGCATCGGACACGCCGCTCGCGGCCACCACCCGGTGGCCCGCGAGCATGAGCGCCGCTCCGAGCACGGAACCGACCCGTCCCGCGCCCAGCACTCCCACGGCGAGCCGCGCCGGGCGGTCACTTGTGTCCATGACGCCTCCCCTCGGTTCAGCGTAGCGGCGGCGCTCCCGCCGGCCAGGGTGTGGCCCAACGGTCGGATTTTGTCCCGTTTCTCACGGGCCTATGTTGCGCCATGAGTACGAAAGTGACTACTTTTCGTCACGGCCTCGGCGTGTCGGTAACGTGAAGCGCTGTGGAGGTCACCTGGCGGGAGGCCATGCGGCGGGCGCTCTACGGCACGGACGGCTTCTACCTCCGCGAGCGCCCCGACCGGCATTTCCGCACGTCGGTGCATGCCTCACCGGTCTTCGCCGAGGCGGTGCTGCGCCTGCTTCTGCGGGTCGACGCCGCCCTCGGCCGGCCCGATCCGGTCGATCTCGTGGACATGGGCAGCGGCAACGGCCTGCTGGCCGCCCGGGTGCTGGCCGCCGCCCCGCCGGGTCTCGCGGAGCGGCTGCGGGTCACCGCCGTCGACCTGTCCCCCCGGCCCCTCGATCTCGACCCCCGCGTCGCGTGGGCGCCGGAGGTCCCGTACGGAACCTCCGGTCTGGTGATCGCCAACGAGTGGCTGGACAACGTGCCGCTCGACGTCGCCGAGATGACACCGGACGGTCCGCGCCTGGTGCTCGTGGACACCGCGACCGGCCAGGAACGGCTCGGGCCCGCTCCGTGCCCGGAGGATCTGGCCTGGCTGGAGCGCTGGTGGCCGCTGCGGTCCCCCGGGGAGCGGGCGGAGATCGGCCGCCCCCGCGACGAGGCGTGGGCCGCGGTGATCGTACGGCTGGCGCGCGGCACGGCGGTCGCCGTGGACTACGCCCACCTGGCCGGGCACAGGCCCCCGTCCGGCACGGTCGCCGGGTATCGCGACGGCTCGCTCGTGCCCGCCGTACCGGACGGATCGTGCGACATCACCGCGCACGTCGCGCTGGACGCCTGCGCGGCGGCGGGCGAGCGAGCGGGGGCGGAGGCGACCACGCTCACCACCCAGCGCGAGGCGCTGCTGGACCTCGGGGTCACCGGCGCCCGGCCGCCGCTCACGCTCGCGTCCGCCGATCCCGCCGGGTACGTACGCGCGCTGAGCCGGGCCGCGCAGGAGGGCGAGCTGATCGACCCGTACGGCCTGGGCGGCTTCGGCTGGCTCAGCCAGCACGTGTCCGGCAGGTCGTAGCGGGCTCGGGTCAGATGGTGACCTTGAGCGACTCCAGCCCGCGCATGATGTAGCTGGGCTTCCAGGTGGGCTCCTCGGCGAGCTCCATCCTGGGCGCCAGCCGCAGCAGGGCGCCGAACGACTCGGTCATCTCGACCCGCGCGAGCGGCGCGCCGAGGCAGAAGTGGATGCCCGCGCCGAACGAGATGTGCGGGTTGTCCACCCGGCCGACGTCGAGGCGGTCCGGGTCGGCGAAGACCTCGGGGTCGCGGTTGGCCGAGCCGAACAGCAGGGCGACCTCCACACCCCTGGGGATCGTCACCCCGCCGACCTCGATGTCCTCGAGCACCCACCGCTCGAACATCTGCGCCGGGGTGTCGTAGCGCAGCAGCTCCTCCACGGCCGTCGGGATCAGGCCGTGGTCGGCGCGCAGCCGCTCCAGCTCGCCCGGGTTGCGGAACAGCGCCCACCATCCGCTGCCGGTGGCGTTGACCGTGGCCTCGTGTCCGGCGTTGAGCAGCAGCACGCAGGTGCCGATCAGCTCGTCCTCGGTGAGCCGGTCCCCGTCGTCCACGACCTGCGCCAGCGCCGAGATCATGTCGTCGCCCGGCCGCTGCCTGCGTTCCCTGGCCAGCCCGCGCAGATAGTCGGCGAACTCCGTCGCCGCCCGTACGGCCTTGTGCTGGGCCTCCAGGGAGGGGTTCAGCTCGTACATCCCGCAGATGTCGGCCGACCAGGGGCGCAGCAGGTGGCGGTCGGCCTCGGGCACGCCCAGCATCTCGGCGATCACGGTGACCGGCAGCGGCTCGGCCACCTCGGCCAGCAGGTCGCCGCCACCGCGCTCGACCAGCCGTTCGGTCAGCTCGGTCGCGATCTTCCGTACGCGGGGGCGCAGCGACTCGACCATCCGGGGCGTGAACGCCTTGGACACCAGGCGGCGCAGCCGCGTGTGCACCGGGGGCTCCACGTCGAGCATGCCGGCCCGGATCACCCGCCAGAAGGGTTCCTGGAACTCCGGCTCGGGCTCGCGGCCGAACTCCTCGTGCGTGGCCACGTGCAGGTAGGACCGGCCGAGGCGCCGGTCGCGCAGCAACGCGTTCACATCCGCGTGACGGGCGATCAGCCACTGCCCCGTGGGCTCGAAGAAGCTGACCGGCTCGTTGTCGCGCAGGTGGCGGTAGGCGTCGTAGGGGTGCGCGATGAACTCAGGATTCCAGGGATCAAACTTCACAATGGACAACAATACGGATTTGCGGCCTGGCCTGGGAGTACGGATGCCGATGTTCGCCCACGTCCTGGGCGTAACGGTCGACAACGGCTGAATCCCCCCGTGACCTCGGCACTTGCGGCCGGGTGGCAAGGTCGGGTTATAGTGCCCTCCAGGTCATGAGTGCCAGCGTCAAGCCCCGGCTTGCTGGCCGGCAACCCTCGCGCTCGCGGCGGGGTGCCCCGGGTGAGGACCGGGTCCGGCACGGGGTGTGCCGGGCAAGCGCGGGCTCCGCCTTCCGACGCCAGGGCCGGGGTCCCCGACCCCGAAGGAGGCTTGGCGTTGTCCGCATTGACCTTCGTCCGGCAGGCCGTCCGCCGCACTCCCGATGAGATCCCGCCGAGGCTTCCCGCCGTGGTCGGCGCCGGCCTGGAGGTGCCCGTCAGGGGCGGCAGGCTCGTGCCGTACGCGAACCTCGACTACGCGGCGAGCGCGCCCTGTCTCGAGCCGGTGAACGCCGCCGTCGCGGCGGCGCTGCCGGCCTACTCCAGCGTCCACCGGGGCGCGGGCTACGCCTCCCAGCTCACGACGGCCAGGTATGAGCAGGCCAGGCACACCGTACGGGCCTTCGTCGGCGCCCGTCCCGGCGACGCGCTGATCTTCGTGCGCAACACGACCGACGCCATGAACCTGCTGGCCCGCAGTCTCCCCGAGGGCACGACCGTCGTCGTGTTCGAGACCGAGCACCACGCCTCGCTGCTGCCCTGGCCCGACGCCGTACGGCTCGCGCCGCCCGCGTTCCCCGGCGAGGCGATCCGGGCGGCCGACGAGGCGCTGGCGGCGATCGAGGGCCCCGCCCTGCTCGTCGTGACCGCCGCCTCCAACGTCACGGGCGAGCTGTGGCCGATCGCCGGGCTGGCCCACATCGCCCACCGGTACGGCGCGCGGATCGCCGTGGACGCCGCCCAGTTCGTCCCCCATCGCGGGCTCAACCTCGCCGCGCTCGACCTCGACTACGTCGCCTTCTCCGGGCACAAGCTCTACGCCCCCTTCGGCGCCGGAGTGCTCGTAGGCCGCCCCGACTGGCTCGCCGACGCCGACCCGTACCTGCGCGGCGGCGGAGCCGTACGGTCCGTGGGCGAGACGGTGGAGTGGAGCGACGACCCGGAGGCGCGGCACGAGGCGGGCACCCCCAACGTGCTCGGCGCCATCGCGCTGGCGGCCGCCTGCGACGCGCTGACCGCGACCGGCTGGACCACCCTGGTGCGGGAGGAGGAACGGCTGCTCACCCGCCTGCGCGACGGGCTCGCCACGGTTCCCGGCGTACGCGAGCTGTCGCTGTGGGGCCCGGACCACCCGCGCGTCGGCATCGTGTCGTTCATCGTCGAGGGCCGTCCCGCCCGCGAGGTCGCCGAGACGCTGTCGGCCGACTGGGGCATCGGCGTCCGGGACGGCAAGTTCTGCGCCCACCCGTTCGTCCGCCACCTCCTCGGCGGCGCGGACGACGGCGGCTGCGCGGACGGCACGGTCGGCGCCGTACGCGCCTCGATCGGCATCGGCACGACCACCGAGCACGTCGACCGCCTCATCGAGGCGCTACGTCACATCACCGCCGCCTGAATCCGGAAAACCAGGCGCTGCCGCCCTGAGTCTTCGGCGGCTTCGCTCGCGCATCGCGGGCGTGAAAGCATGGACGGCATGACGACCGAGCAGGAGGGCGGGCGCCGGGAACGCATCGTGGGGATCGGCGCGGGAGCCGACGCCGTGCAGACGAGGGAGCCGGCCACCGAGGACATGGTCCTCAACATCGGCCCGCAGCATCCGTCCACCCACGGCGTGCTGCGGCTGCGGCTGGTCCTCGACGGCGAGCGCATCATGGCCGCCGAGCCGATCGTCGGCTACATGCACCGCGGCGCGGAGAAGCTGTTCGAGGTGCGCGACTACCGGCAGATCATCGTGCTGGCCAACCGGCACGACTGGCTGTCGGCGTTCGCCAGCGAGCTGGGCGTCGTGCTGGCGGTGGAGCGCATGCTGGGCATGCAGCCCCCGCCGAGGGCGGTGTGGGCCAGGACGCTGCTGGCCGAGCTCAACCGCGTGCTCAGCCACCTGATGTTCCTCGGCAGCTATCCGATGGAGCTCGGCGCGGCCGCTCCGGTCGTCCACGCCTTCCGGGAACGCGAGACGCTGCAGCACGTCATGGAGGAGATCTCCGGCGGCCGCATGCACTACATGTTCAACCGGGTGGGCGGGCTGAAGGAGGAGCTGCCCGCGGGCTGGCTCGACCGCGTCACCGCCGCCGTGGCCGCCGTACGGCGGCGCCTGCCCGACCTCGAGGAACTCATCACCGGCGACGAGACCTTCCTCGCCCGCACCCGTGGCATCGGCGTGCTCGACCGCGAGACGATCATGCAGTACGGCGTGAGCGGCCCGATCGCGCGGGCCTCCGGGGTGGACTTCGACCTGCGGCGCGACGAGCCCTACCTCGCGTACGGCGAGCTGCCGGTGAAGGTCGTGACCCGGTCGGCCGGGGACTGCCAGGCCCGGTTCCAGGTGCTGCTCGAACAGGTCAAGGTCTCCCTCGACCTGGCCGACGCCTGCGTCGAGCGCCTGCGGCACCTGCCCCCCGGGCCGATCAACCAGCGGCTGCCCAAGGTGCTCAAAGTGCCCGAGGGCCACACGTACGCGTGGACGGAGAACCCGCTCGGCCTGAACGGCTACTACCTCGTGTCACGGGGTGAGAAGACGCCGTGGCGGCTCAAGCTGCGCAGCGCCTCCTACAACAACGTCCAGGCCCTGCGGGAGGTGCTGCCGGGCAACCGGGTCGCGGACTTGATCGCGATCCTCGGCTCGATGTTCTTCGTGATCGGCGACATCGACAAGTAGCGGTCACGTCTCCCCGGAAGGCTTGCCGGGCACCCGGCAGCAGTGCTCGAGGAACAGCGCCGCGCAGATCAGGATCACGCAGGCGACGAACGACCCGCCTCCGACGAACGCGTCCTGACGGGGCTTGTCCAGATCGAGCAGGTCGAGCACCCGCACCACGAATCCGGCGAAGACGCCGCCGAACGCCGCACCGGCGTACGCCGTCGCCTTGGCCAGCGCCGCCAGGCGGGCGACGACCAGCGGCTCGACGGGTTTGGTGCCCGGGCGGCGCAGGATCCTGGCCCGGGTCAGCCAGCCCGTGTACGCCTCGCCGATCGCCAGCAGCAGCACGGTGGGGATGGCGGTCCACGGCAGGGGCGGCACGATGGAGTAGAGCTGCCGCAGCAGCCCCCAGGTGAACAGGCCGAACACCACCACCAGGCCGACGAGCACGCCGGGATTGCTGGGCTTCACGCGGGGACTCCTGTCGATCAGACCGGGGGTTCGAGCACGAGGTCGGTGCGCAGCCGCACCCCGCTCTGGTCCAGGCCGGCGAGCAGGTCCGCCACGGGTCCGTGCCCGGGCAGCACCGCCGCCGGATCGGCCCGCACCCACGGGACCAGCACGAACGCCCGCTCGTGCGCCCTGGGGTGCGGGAGCGTGAGTTCGGGGTCGTCCGATATGTGCGTACCAACCATGATCAGGTCGAGGTCGAGCGTGCGGGGGCCCCACCGCTCCTTGCGTTCACGGCCGAAGGCGATCTCGATGCTCTGGACGCGGTCGAGCAGCGTGCGGGGGTCGAGCACGGTCTCGGCGATCACCACGGCGTTCAGGTACGGACCCTGCTCGGGACCGCCCACCGGATCGGTCTCATAAACCGGAGAAACCGCCACGAACGTGACCCCCGGCGCGTCGAACAGCTCGTCGAGGGCGCCCTGTAAGTTCTCCAGGCGGCGGCCGAGGTTGCTGCCGAGCGCGATCACGGCCCTCATGCGCGCCTCCTTCTGATCGTCACCACCACGTCGTCGAACGGCAGCGGGATCGGCGCCGCCGGTTTGTGCACGCTGACCTCCGCCTCCTCGACCCTCTCGTGGGCCAGGCAGGCCGCCGCCAGCCGCTCGGCGAGGGTCTCGATGAGGTTGACCGGCTCACCCTCCACGATGCGTACGAGTTCCACCGCCAGCGCCCCGTAGTCCACGGTGAGGGCCAGGTCGTCGGCCGCCGCGGCCGGTGCGGTGTCGAACCACAGGGTCACGTCGACCACGAACTCCTGCCCCAGCTCACGCTCGGCGGGCAGGCAGCCGTGCCTGCCGCGGGCCCGCAGCCCCGTGAGGCGCACGGTGTCGCGACCGGGGTCACGACTCGTCACTGCTCCTGATCCTCCTCATCGTCGTCGTCGCTCTGGAGGACCGGCGAGCCGTGGTAGAGCCACAGCCGCCAGCCGCTCCCGGTCCGCACGTAGGTGCTCGACGCGACGACCCGGCCCGCCGCGAAGCCCGGCTCGTCGGTGTCGGCGGCGGTGAGGATGTTCTCCGCGCAGGTGACCACGGCGACGTCCCCGATGACGGTCGTCCGCACGTCGGTCAGCACGAACTGAATGTACGGCGTGTTCGCCATGATGAGCGCCCAGGAGCGCAGCACCTCGGAGCGCCCGGTCAGCATGGGCCAGCCGGGGTGGACGCACATGGCAGGACGGCCCGGGACGTCGTCGATCCAGATCTCCGACATCCGGTCGAGGTCGCCGCTCTCGATGGCGTTGTAGAACGCCTGGTTGAGCTCCTCGACGTCCTTCATCGGCGTCCCCGTCGGCATGTGGTCACCGGCCTTCGTCTGCGTGTCGTACGGCTGCCGCCCGCCACGCGGCGGCCACCCGCACCGCGTCGGCGTTCGGCCTGACCCGGTGCACCCGGACGCACCACGCGCCGGCCTGCGCCGCGAGCGCGGTGACGGCCAGCGTGGCGTCGTCGCAGTCGCCGAACGGCCGGGGCTCGCCGTCCGGCCCCGCCAGCAGGCGGCCGAGGAACCGTTTCCGGGACGCGCCGATCAGCAACGGGCGGCCGAGACTCCTCAGCTCGCCCATGCCGGCGAGCAGGGCCCAGTTGTGCTCGGCGTTCTTGGAGAACCCGAGGCCGGGGTCGAGCACGATCTGCTCCTCCCGCACGCCCTCGGCCAGCACGGAGTCGACCCGCTTGCGCAGCTCCTCCGCCACCTCGGTCACGACGTCGTCATAGACGGCCCGGCTGTCCATGTCACGGCTGTGCCCACGCCAGTGCATCACGACGTACGGCACACCGGTCGCGGCCACCACCCGGGGCATCTCCGGGTCGGCCAGTCCACCGCTCACGTCGTTGACCAGCTTGGCCCCGGCGGCGACGGCCGCCTCGGCCACCTCCGCGCGCATGGTGTCGACGCTGACCGTCACGCCCTCCTGACTGAGCGCACGGATCACCGGCTCGACCCTGCGCAGCTCCTCCTCCAGGGAGACCCGCGCCGCCCCGGGGCGGGTGGACTCCCCGCCCACGTCCACGATGTCGGCGCCCTCGGCCACCAGGTCGAGGCCGTGCCGGATCGCGACGTCGGCGTCGAACCACTGCCCGCCGTCGGAGAAGGAGTCGGGGGTCACGTTGACCACGCCCATGACCAGACAGCGCCCGGACTCGGGCATACCGGGCACACTCGCTGTGGTCATGGGGTCAAGACTAGTGCCCGCGGACTCGGTGCCCGTCGGGCAGGAGCGCCATCCCAACGGGCCGCCCGCGCTCAGCCGCGCAGGATCAGCGACATGGCCTCGGCCCTGGTCGCCTCGCTCGTACGGAAATCGCCCCGGACCGCGGACGTGATCGTCTTGGCGCCGGGCTTGCGCACGCCGCGCATGGTCATGCACATGTGCTCGGCCTCGATGACCACGATCACCCCGCGCGGCTCCAGCACCTGCATCAGGCCGTCGGCGATCTGAGAGGTCATCCGCTCCTGGACCTGCGGCCTGCGGGCGTAGACGTCGACGAGCCTGGCCAGCTTGGACAGCCCGGTGATGCGTCCCTTCTCGTTCGGGGTGTATCCGATGTGGGCCACGCCGTGGAACGGGAGCAGATGGTGCTCACAGGTGGACATCACCTCGATGTCCTTGACGAGCACCATCTCGTCGTGGTCCGCGTCGAACATCGTGGTCAGCGCGTCCTCGGGCCGCTGGCCCAAGCCGGCGAACTGCTCCGCGAACGCGCGGGCCACCCGGGCCGGGGTCTCCCGGAGCCCGTCCCGATCGGGGTCCTCCCCGATCGCGTACAGGATCTCCCTGACCGCCTTCTCGATCCGGGCGTGGTCGAAGCCCGGGTGCGGGACCGGAATGCTGGGCTCGGCCACGATCAGGCCTCGTCCCGCTGCGCCGACTGGTCGTTGACCCACGGGGTGGCGCCGCTGCCGCCGGCGGGCAGCGCGGAACCGTTGCCGTTGGCGCGCTCCTTGGGCGTGACGACCGGAGGACGGTCGGACGGCAGGCGCTTGCCGTACCCGGCGTAGGAGGGGCGCTTCTCCTTGGGCACCACGGGGGCGAAGATCTCGAGGACCTGCTCCCTGGAGAGCGTCTCCTTCTCCATGAGCTCGAGAACCAGGTTGTCGAGCACGTCGCGGTACTGGACGAGAATCTCCCACGCCTGGTCGTGCGCGGTCTCGATGAGGCGGCGGACCTCCTCGTCGATCGCCGAGGCGATCTGCTCGGAGTAGTCGCGCTCGTGGCCCATCTCGCGGCCGAGGAACACCTCGCCGTTGCCGCTGCCGAACTTGCGGGCGCCGAGGCGCTCGCTCATGCCGTACTCGGTGACCATGCGACGGGCGATGGAGGTCGCCTTCTCGATGTCGTTGGACGCGCCGGTGGTGGGCTCGTGGAAGACGAGCTCCTCCGCGGTGCGGCCGCCGAGCAGCATGGCGAGCTGGTCCATCATCTCCGACCGGGTCGCGAGGAACTTGTCCTCCATCGGCAGCGTCATCGTGTAACCGAGGGCGCGGCCACGGGACAGAATCGTGATCTTGTGGACCGGGTCGGAGTTGGGCAGCGCGTGGGCCACCAGGGCGTGACCACCCTCGTGGTACGCGATGATCTTCTTCTCCTCGTCCGACATGACCCGGGACTTGCGCTCGGGGCCGGCCATCACGCGGTCGATCGACTCCTCCAGAGTCGACATCGTGATGAGCTTCTGGTCCTGCCGGGCGGTCAGGAGGGCGGCCTCGTTGATCACGTTGGCCAGGTCGGCGCCGGTGAAGCCGGGGGTCCTGCGGGCGATCACGTCGAGGTCGACGTCCGGCGCGAACGGCTTGCCGCGGCCGTGGACGCGCAGGATGCCCTTGCGGCCCTCCAGGTCGGGCCGGTCGATGACGACCTGCCGGTCGAAGCGGCCGGGACGCAGCAGCGCGGGGTCGAGGATGTCGGGGCGGTTGGTGGCGGCGATGAGGATCACGCCGCCCTTGACGTCGAAGCCGTCCATCTCGACGAGGAGCTGGTTCAGCGTCTGCTCACGCTCGTCGTGGCCGCCGCCGAGGCCCGCGCCGCGGTGCCGGCCGACGGCGTCGATCTCGTCGATGAAGATGATCGCCGGGGCGTTCGCCTTGGCCTGCTCGAACAGGTCGCGGACGCGGGAGGCGCCGACGCCGACGAACATCTCGACGAAGTCGGAACCGGAGATCGAGTAGAACGGCACGCCCGCCTCACCCGCGACGGCGCGGGCGAGCAGGGTCTTGCCGGTGCCGGGCGGGCCGTACAGCAGCACGCCCTTGGGAATCTTGGCACCGATGGCCTGGAACTTGGCCGGGGCCTGCAGAAATTCCTTGATCTCCTGGAGCTCTTCGATGGCCTCGTCGGCCCCGGCGACGTCGGCGAAGGTCGTCTTCGGGGTGTCTTTGGTGATCAGCTTCGCCCGGGACTTGCCGAAGTTCATGACCCGGGAACCGCCGCCCTGCATCTGGTTCATGATGAACAGGAAGATCAGGACGATGATGATGATCGGCAGGAAGCTGACCAGCAGGCTGACGAGGAAGTTCTCCTTCGCCACGTCGACGGTCCAGCCCTGGGAGGGCTTGGCCTGCTCCAGCGCCTGCGTGAGCTGGACGCCCTGGCCCTCAACCCACAGCGCCTGGATGCGATCGGTCGTCTTGCCCCCGACCTCGATGGGCCTGTTCAGCGTCAGCTCTATGCGCTGGTCCTTGTCGACCACCGTCGCGCTCTTGACGTTGCCCTGCTGGATCTGCTGGACGACCGTCGAGGTGTCGGCGGTGGTGTAGTTGCCTCCTCCGCCGAACATCGACGTGACGAGCAGGAGAAGCAATACGATGCCCAGGATCCACAGCAGTGGGCCACGTGTAAATCGCTTGAGATCCATCCGTTGCGGAACCCCGGCGGGCCCGTCCCTTCCTGACCAAGGCCTGCCCCGGGAAACCCCGGGGTCGCGGCATCCCTTACCGCTCCTTCTGGCTACCGCGGGGCGACCGCACGGTCTCCCACGGATATCCGAAGGTACACCCGGCGGCCGCCGCGGGTAACTGCCCGGGCGGCTC
The DNA here is from genome assembly GCA_019689655.1 of Microbispora sp. Classification (GTDB taxonomy): domain Bacteria; phylum Actinomycetota; class Actinomycetes; order Streptosporangiales; family Streptosporangiaceae; genus Microbispora. The sequence continues at coordinate 2,450 of JADGHC010000079.1, read as the reverse complement.
CGGCTTTGCCTTTCCAACGTACGTCAGCCAACCTCGTGTTCCCCGACCTGGCGCCCTATAACGCACGATTCGAGGGGCACTTCGCTAAGGGCTTACTCCCCTCCATACACATGAGGCGCAAGAGTCCCGATGAACGGCAGGTTGCGATACCGCTCCGCGTAATCGAGCCCGTACCCGATGACGAACTCGTTGGGGATGTCAAAACCGACGTAACGGACGTCCAGCTCCACCTTGACCGCGTCCGGCTTGCGCAGCAGGGTGCAGATCTCCACGGACGCCGGGTTGCGTGACTTCAGGTTGTTCAGCAGCCACGAAAGAGTCAGCCCGGAATCGATGATGTCCTCGACCACGAGCACATGCCGGCCGGCGATGTCGGTGTCGAGGTCCTTCAGCACACGTACCACACCGGACGACACGGTCCCCGCGCCGTACGAGGAGACGGCCATCCAGTCCATCTGCACGGGCACATGCAATGCGCGGGCGAGATCGGCCATGACCATGACCGCTCCCTTGAGCACACCGACGATCAACAGGTCCCGGCCGGCGTAGTCGGCGTCGATCTGACCCGCCAGTTCCTTGATCTTCTGTTGCAGTTCCTGCTCCGAGATGAGGACTCTGGCGAGGTCCTTGCCCATGTCGGCTGCGTCCACCTGGGGTTTTCCTTAATCGAGCGAGAGGTTGTCCACGGCGAAGACAAGGGTGCCACAGCGCCTGACCACCCCCACCCCCCCGGGTAGGTCCACCCTCTTCTGCCCACGCCAGCCGGTCACCAGTCGCTCGACCGCCTCGATGTGCACCGCGGCGAGCGCGGCGGCGGGCGCCCCGGCCTCGACGGCCGCCCGCTGGATGACCCGGCGCCGCACCGCCCCCGGCACGTCCGCGAGCACGGACACGTCCAGTTCCCCACCGGGACCCCGCGACTTCGCGTGGACGGCGTGCGCCCACTCGTCCAGGGCGTCGGCGTCGTCGCGGCACAGCCGCGCCGTACGGGCCAGCGCCTCGGCGATCCCCGGCCCCAGCGCGGCCTCGAGCGCGGGAAGCGCGTCGCGCCGCACCCGGACCCTCGCGTACGCCGGATCCTCGTTGTGCGGATCGTCCCAAGGTCGCAGGCCGAGGGCGGCACAGGCCTGCCTGGTCCGGGCACGGCCGAGCCACAGCAGCGGCCGGCGGTAGATCCCGGAGACCTCCGCCATGCCCGACAGGGACCGCGTGCCGCTGCCGCGGGCCAGCCGCAGCAGCACGGTCTCCGCCTGGTCGTCGCGGGTGTGGCCGAGCAGGACCGCGGCGGCGCCGAGCCGCTCGGCCGCGGCCGACAGCGCGGCATAGCGGGCCTCCCGCGCCGCGGCCTCGGGGCCGCCGGCCGTGCCGACCGTGACGGTCAGCACCTCGGCCGGGTCGAGGCCGAGCGAGGGCGCGAGCCGTACGACGTCGCGGGCCCGCTCGGCCGACCCCTCCTGCAGGCCGTGGTCGACGGTCAGCAGTCCGGCGCGCAGGCCCATACGCGGGGCCGCGAAGCCCGTCGCCGCGGCCAGCGCCAGCGAGTCGGCGCCGCCGCTGCAGGCCACGAGGACGAGCGCGCCCTTCTCCCGGGCGAGGCCCGTGAGCGACAGCCGTACGGCACGGCGGACGTCGGCGACGGCGGGATGCGGGCCCATGCGGCCATTCTTGCCGCCCGCGGCCGGCCACGGGAAAACGCCCGCCGGACCGGGGCGAGCGGGCCGGACTCAGGCGGAGGTCAGGACGCGGGACATCCAGGCGTGCGGGTTGGCGATCTCCGCCCGGTCGGGCAGGGTCTCCGGCGAGGTCCACACCTTGTTGAACGAATCCATGCCCGCCTCGTCCACGACGGTGCGGACGAAACGGGAGCCCTCGGCGTACTGCTTCATCTTGAGCTCGATGCCGAGCAGCCGGCGGACGAGCTGGTCGAAGCGCGAGCCGCCCTCGCGGCGGCGCTGGAACTTGGCGCGGATCTCCGCGACCGACGGCACGACGGACGGGCCCACCGCGTCCATGACATAGTCGCCGTGCCCCTCGACCAGGGTCATCACGGCGGTCACGCGGTCGAGCACGGCCTTCTGCTCGGGCGTCTGGATGGCCTCGATGAGGTTGCCCTCGCCGCCCCTGAAGGCGTCGGCCACCGCGTCGGAGGCGGCGCGCAGGCGCTCGAGCAGGGTCGCCAGGTCCATCTCGGACGCGAGCAGGAACTCGGTCATCTGGCTGCGGACGTACTCGCGGAGCCAGGGCACGCCGGTGAACTGCACCCGGTGGGTCTCCTCGTGCAGGCACACCCACAGGCGGAAGTCCCGGGGATCGACGCCCAGCTCGCGCTCGGCGTGCACGATGTTGGGCGCCACCAGCGTCAGGCGGCCGGTCGGGGCGTTGCCGGAGGGGTCGGGCGGGAGGAACAGCTCATACTGCCCGAGCACCCGGGAGGCGAGGAACGCCAGCAC
>JADGHC010000078.1 GCA_019689655.1 Microbispora sp. | reverse complement strand
GCGGGCAGTCGGTGCTGGTGACCTCGAATGGCGAGCCGGTCGCCCGCCTCGTGCCGGTCGAGCGCCCGGCCGCCGCACCGCGGCCGTTCGGCTTCATGAGGGGCCGGATCCGCCTGGCGCCCGATTTCCGGGAGACCCCGGCCGACATTCTGGCCGCGATGGAGGCCGATCCCTTCCCGCCGCCTCGGCGTGGGCGGGCCGCGTGAGGCTGCTGCTCGATACGCATGTGCTGCTGTGGTTCGCGGCCGGCGATGAGCAGCTCGGGCGGAAGGCCCGCGCGGCGATCGCCGATCCCGGCAACACAGTGCTCGTCAGCGTCGTCTCCCTGTGGGAGGCGGCGATCAAGGTGCGGATCGGCAAGCTGGAGGTGGACGTGCCTGCGCTGATCCGGGAGAGCGTGCGCGCCGGGTTCGATCTGCTGGACCTGACGCCGGGGCATGTCGAACGGCTGCTGACGCTGCCGGTCTCCGACCATCATCGCAACCCGTTCGATCACCTGCTCCTGGCGCAGGCCGCGGCCGAGGGGGCGACCTTCGTCACCGACGACAGGCACGCCAAGCGCTATGGCGTGCCCATCCTCCGGTCATGGTGATCAGGTGCCCGGGTTGAACCAGGCGCCGCGCCAGTCGATGGCGCCGACGCCGAAGTCGAAGATCACGCTGACCTCGATGCCGTCCGCGCCCTGGACGGGCCCGGTGGTGACCTGCGGCCCCTCGGTGCCGTTGAGGTAGCCGTAGACATAGACCGGTGCGGCGAGCGGGTCGGAGAAGAGATACCAGCGGTTCCCCGGGATCAGCGGCTCGACCACCGGCTGCACGAAGCCCGCGAAGACGTTCGCGTTGCTGGTCTGCGTCGCCGCCACCGGCACCGTCGCCTGCCCGGAGGAGATCGCCTGGCACAAGGGCTTCATCGGCGTGCCGGAGTTGCGCCGCCTCGCCGCCGGGCTGCGCAGCAGCGGCTACGGCGCCTATCTCGAGACGCTGCTGCCGCGCCCTGTCGCAGCCTGACGCAGGGGCCCGCGCAATGTCCGACTACTTCGTCCAGTGGGAGCGGCGGCGCCGCGCCGCCCTGCCCCCACCCGTCGAGGCGCGAAGGGACGCCACGGCATCCCGGCGCCCAGCCGGCGCGCTGGTGGCGGCGCCATCGCCGGAGCACCAGGCGGCCCTGCTGCGGGCCGGACGCATCCAGGCGCTCGCCCGGACAGGGCTGTTCGACGCCGACTACTACCGGGCGACCTACCCGGACATCGCCGAGGCGGGGGTGGACCCGCTCGAACATTTCTTCGACCATGGCTGGCGGGAAGGGCGGCGGCCGAACCCCTATTTCGATCCGCTCTGGTATGCGGAACAGAATCCGGATGTCGCCGAGGGTGGGCTCAACCCGCTGTTCCACTACGCCTTCCATGGCGACGCCGAGGGTCGGCGTGCCGCGCCCCTGTTCGACAGCGCCTGGTACCGCAGCCACTACCAGATCCCGGCGGAGCAGACCGCACTGGCGCATTGGCTGGCCAACCGCAGCACCGGCCGTTTCAGCCCCTTGCCGGAGTTCGATGTCGGCTACTACCTGCAGCACAGCCCGGATGTGGCTGCGGCCGGCATCGATCCCTTCGAGCATTTCTGGGGCTACGGCTACAAGGAGGGGCGGAACCCCTCGCCTGACTTCGACGTCCGCTTCTACGCGCAGCGCTACCTGCGCGGCGACATGTCGCAGAACCCCTTCGGCCACTGGCTGGCGCACCGGCACGAGCCCGGTGTCTTCGGCCGCATGCCGGAGAGCGAGACCACCGCCTTCCGCGAGGTGAAGCGCTTCACCAGGCCGGCGATCGAGTTCGAGGAATTCCGTCCGCTGCCCTCCACCGCGCCGCGGCGGGTGAAACTGCTGGCCTACTATCTGCCGCAATTCCATGCCTTCGCGGAGAACGACGCCTGGTGGGGCAAGGGCTTCACCGAATGGTCCAATATTCCCCGCGGATTGCCGCGCTTCCGTGGCCATTACCAGCCGCGCGTGCCGCGCGATCTCGGCTTCTACTGCCTTGACACCAACGACCCCATGCGCCGCCAGATCGAGATGGCAAAGGGGGGCGGGGTGTACGGCTTCGTCTTCTACTACTACTGGTTCAACGGCAAGCGCCTGCTGGAGAAGCCGGTGGAGCGCTTCCTGGAGGACCGCTCGCTCGACATGCCCTTCGCCCTGCTGTGGGCGAACGAGAACTGGACCCGCCGCTGGGATGGCGCCGAGAGCGAGGTGCTGATCTCCCAGGACTATCGGGAGGATGACGACGAGCGGATGGTGGCCGCATTCGCCCGCCATTTCCGTGACCCGCGCTATATCCGCCTGCAGGGCCGCCCGCTGCTGATGGTCTATCGCCCGGCGCTGATCCCGGAGACGGCGGCGACCATCGAGCGCTGGCGCAGGATCTTCCGCGAGCGCTTCGCCGAGGATCCGATCCTGGTCATGGCGCAAAGCTTCAATGACACCGATCCGCGCCCTTACGGCATGGATGGCGCTATCGAGTTCCCGCCGCACAAGCTGACCCAGCACCTGCAGCCGGTGAACCAGGAACTGGAGATCCTCGACCCCGACTTTGCCGGCAAGGTCTACCGTTACGAGACCGTGGTGAAAACCTCGCTGGCGGAGCCAGCGCCGGCCTACCCGCTGATCAAGACCGCAGTGCCGAGCTGGGACAATGATGCTCGCCGTCAGGGCACGGGCCTGACCATCATGGACTCCTCCCCGGCGCGCTACGAGGCCTGGCTTGCGGCGCTGGCGGAGCGAGCGCGCGAGCAGCCCTTCTTCGGCGAGCCGATCATCTGCGTAAACGCCTGGAACGAGTGGTGCGAAGGCGCTTATCTGGAACCCGACCTGCATTACGGCGCCGCCTATCTGAACGCCACCGGCCGCGCCGTCACCGGCGCCGGCCTGGCTGCCGGGGCCGCGGCGCCGCCACGGCTGCTGCTGGTCGGACATGATGCCTTCCCCTCCGGGGCGCAGCAGCTTCTGCTGGAAATCGGCCGGACGCTGCGCCGGACCACCGGCATCGAGATCGAGTATCTGCTGCTCGATGGCGGACAAATGGAGGAAGCCTACCGGGCGGTGGCACCGATGCACGTGGCCGCGAGTGACGCGGCGCTCGCCGCCCGGGTTGCCGCGCTGGCGGAGCGCGGCTTCACCAGCGCGATAGTCAACACCACCGCCGCCGGCCGCGCGGTTCCTGCCCTCACCGCGGCCGGGATCCAGGCCGTGCAGCTCGTGCATGAGCTGCCGCGGCTCATCCGGGAGAAGAACCTTGCTGCCGGCGCCCGGGCCGGGCTTGTCGGGGCGCGCCACGTCGTCTTCCCCGCTCCCTTCGTGCGCGACGAGGTGCTCAAGGAGCTGGGGCTGCCTGCCCTGGCCACGGCAGTGGTGCGGCCGCAGGGCCTCTACAAGGCGATCGTGCCGGATGCAGCCGGCGCAGCCAGGATCCGCAGGGAGCTGAAGCTTGGCCAGGGCGACCGGCTGATCCTCGGCATCGGCTATGCGGATATGCGCAAGGGCTTCGACCTGTTCCTCCAGCTCTGGCGGGTGCTGCAGTGGCGTGGCCCGCGGCGGGTGCACTTCTGCTGGCTCGGCGACATGGATCCGGCCATGCGCGGCTGGCTGGCCGGGGAAATCGCTGCCGCCGAGGCCACCGGCACCTTCCATCTGCCCGGCAGGCGGGACGATGTCGCCGCCTTCTTCAATGCCGCGGACGGGCTGGCGCTGACCTCGCGCGAGGATCCCTTCCCCTCCGTGGTGCTGGAGGCGCTGGCCGCAGGGCTGCCGAGCTGGGCCTTCGACCGCTCCGGCGGCATCCCCGACATGCTGCGCGAGCAGGGGTGCGGAACCGTCGTGCCCTATGGCGACCTGACCGCCATGGCCGAGGCGATCGTCGCCGATCTCCGCACGGGCGGCGAGGCGGAGCGCGCCGCCCGCCGCAGGCTGGTCGCCGAGCGCTTCGATTTCCGCGCCTATGTCCGGGATCTGCTCGACCTTGCCCTGCCGGGGATGGCCTCGGTCTCCGTGGTGGTGCCGAACTACAACTATGCCCGCTACATGCCGGAGCGGCTGGGCAGCATATTCCGGCAGACGCATCCGGTGCGGGAGGTGGTCGTCCTCGACGACTGCTCGACCGACGACAGCCTCACCGTGATCCCGGAGGTGGCGCAGGCTGCGGGGCGAGAGGTCCGGCTGGTGCCGAACCAGACCAACTCCGGCTCCGTCTTCGCACAGTGGCGCAAGGCGGCAGAGCTGGCCGAGGGCGAGTTCGTCTGGATCGCCGAGGCGGACGATCTGTCGGATCCGGACTTCCTCGCCCGCACCGTCGCGCTGATGCGGGGCGATCCCTCGGTGCGCCTCGCCTTTTCGGACAGCCGCACCGTGCATGCCGACGGCTCCGCGATGTGGGAGAGCTACAAGGACTACTATGCCAGCGTCGAGCCCGGCGCCCTGGCCCGCACCGAAGTCTTCGAGGCCGGAGAGTTCGTTCGTCGCTTCCTCTCGGTGAAGAATCTGATCCTCAACGTCAGCGCCGTGGTCTGGCGCCGGGATGCGCTGCTGGCGGCGCTGGATGCCTGTGGCGAGGAGCTACACGGCTATCGGATGGCCGGCGACTGGCGGCTCTATCTGGAGGTACTGCGCGCGCCGGGCGCCCGGATCGCCTATGAGGCGGCGCCGCTCAACCTCCACCGGCGCCACGCCGAGAGCGTGACCCACGCCCTGGCCGCGGACCGGCATGTTGCCGAGATCGCCCGCTGCCATCGCCTCGCCGTCGAGGCCTTCCCGGCGATCGCCGCCGCGACGCGCCCGGCGCAGCAGGCGTATCTCCGTGAGGTCGCGGCGCAGCTCGGCGCCACGGTGCCGGAGGAGGCGCCCACCGCTTCCGGCGTCGACCACTCGGCCAAGCCGACTGCCGACCCAACCGACAAGAACCGGGCGGCGTCGCACCCGCCCCGACGAAAGCGCGCCCGGCGCCACCTTCGCGGCGGCTGAAGACCCGCCGCGCTGCCAAACCAGGAGACCATCGCATGTACGTACCACCCTACGACGCCCTGCTGAGCAGCATCGGCACCTCCCGCGAGGAGCTGGAGGGAGCCTCCGAAGTCACCATCCCGATGGGGCTCTTCCGCTTCCTCCTGCAGCTTGCAGTGGCCAATGGCGACTTCAACGAGGCCGGCTACCTGGACGCCAACCCCGACGTGGCCGAGGCGGTGCGCGACGGTGCGGTAGAAAGCGCCCGACTGCACTATATCGGCTTCGGCTATTTCGAGGGCCGCCTGGGGGCGACCCCGGAGGTGGACGAGCGGTGGTACCTCCGCTCCTACCCGGATGTCGGCGCCGCGGTCCGGTCCGGCCGGATCGCCTCCGCGACGGAGCATTTCAGGGTAATCGGCGCGAGCGAGGGGCGCAGCCCGGGCCCGCGCTACGAGAACGACGCCACGCAGTGGAAGCAGGCCCTGCGGGCGGCCTGACCACACGGGCGGCCGCCGGGGCAAGCCCGCGGCGGCCGCCGGGCTGGCGGCTTCCGGCACGCTGCGTGGAACCGGTTTCGAGGTCAGGATCACCGAGATGGACAAGCCCTCGGGCACCAAGCCGGAGAGCGCGAGGATCGCCCCTGCAGCCGTGCCGGCACACCGGAACATCTACGCTCCACTCTTCTGCCAGCCGCCGGGCGCCACCGAACCGTTCCGCCACCCCGACTGGGACCGCCTCGGTGTGGAGGTGCCCTACATCATCTTCATGACGGGCCGCTGCGGCAGCACCCGGCTGACCCACCTGCTGCGCGCGTCGAACCTGTGCGGCGTGCCCTACGAGCTGTTCAACGAGATCTCCATCCCGACCTTCAACCGGAAGATCCAGGCCCGGTCCTTCGGCGACTGCTTCCAAGGGGTGGTGCGGCAGCACAATGCCGGACGGCGCTTCGGCTTCGAGATCGATGTCTGGCGCTTCCTGCACCCGCAGGCCTTCCTGGACCTCGATGCCTGCTTCCCCGCAGGGCGCAGCGTCTTCTTCTGGATGCCGCGGGACGATATCGTTGCCCAGGCCTATTCCTTCGCAACGGCGAAGCTGCGGGGCCACTGGCACGTCTTCCATGACGCCAAGGAGGCGGCCCCGCCGTCGGCGGAGGCGGTGCCGGACGACGCTGCGGTCTGGGAGGAGATCCTGCGCATCCTGGCGCGGGCACAGCGAATGGCCGAGTTCGCCGCGGAGCGCGGCCTGCGCCTGCACCGCCTGACCTATGAGCAGCTCGTCACTGACAAGCACATCGTGGTCATGCGTATCATGGACCTGCTGCGCTGCCCCCTGCCGGCCGTGCAGGCCTATCTGCGCGGTATGGACGATCAGACGGCACGTCTCCGCTACGATGGCAAGGTCGCCTATCTCGGCGAGTTCAGCCGCCGATACCGGCCGCTGATCGAGCCGGTGCTGGCCGAGCGCACGAGGCTCGACCTCGCCGCGTTTCGGATCCTGCTGCAGGCATCGGCGGGAATCACCGCGTGAGTGGTGCCGGCCCGCTTACAGACGTCATTTCAGGGGATCATGACATGACCGCAGGAACAGGGATGCATTTCCGGATCGCCGCGCCCGGCAAGCGGATCTGCTTCTGGGGCGCGCCGGCGCATGTCCCGGCCACGGGCAGCATGAGCCAGCGCCTGGAGGCGACAGGGGCCAATACTGGCAACATGCTGATCGGCCACGGCTTGTTCCATGGCCTGACGGCGGCGCACAAGGCCTACCACCCGGGCTTCGGCGTCATCCCCGCCGAGCGGCTGCACGAGCATTTCGACGCGATCTTCATTCCCGCCTCCAATTTCGTGGCCGCTTCGGTGGATCTCAGCAGCCAGGCCGACTACTTCGCGCGAACCAAGCTGCCGCTGATCTGCTTCGGTCTCGGCTCGCAGATCCTTCCGGGCGAGCCGACGGCACTGAAGCCCGGCACCGAGCGCTTCGTCCGCCTGGTGTCGGAGCGCAGCGGCTCCATCGGCGTGCGCGGTGCCTTCACGGCGGAGGTGCTCTGGTCCCTGGGCATCCGCAACGTCAGCATCGTCGGCTGCCCTTCCCTCCTCGGCCTGCGCGCCTCGACGCTTGACCGGCTGGCAGAGGCGCGCCCCTCGCTCGCCAAGCTGGCGCTCGGCTTCTCCACCAATGTCCGCAGCCACGCCTTGGTGCCGGCGGCAATGCGCATGGCCGAGAATGCGTTGTTCCAGCGCATGCTGGGCGAGAACGCCTTCTACATCCTGCAGAACGAAGCGCCGGAAATGGAGCTCCTCGCCGCCATGGAGCGCGCCGACACCGCCGTGGTCGCCGCGTCAGCGGAACGGATCGCCATGGCCTTCGGGGTCTCGGGCAGCCGCGCCGACGTCCGGCGCTTCCTCGAGACGCGCATGCGCGCTTTCTTTTCGGTCGAGGACTGGGTCGGCTGTCTCGGCACGATGTCGGCGGCCGTCGGCAGCCGCTTCCATGGCAACATCGCCGCGCTCCTGGCCGGGACTCCGGCGCTCTTCCTGGCGCATGACATGCGGACGCTCGAGCTGTGTGAACTCCTGCGCGTGCCGCATCTGCTGCTCGACCAGCCACACTCGGCGGAGGCGATCCTGGAGCGGCTGCTCGCCGCCGACTACACTGCGTTCCGCACGAATTTCCGGCGGTTGCTGATGGAATGGCGGCTTTTCCTGGCGCGGAACGGGCTCGGCATCCAGGATGTGGCGGACATGCCGCCTCAGGCGAATGCCGAGGCCGAGCCGGCGCTGAGCGCCTAAGTCCCCGTGGCCGCAGCGTCGCGACGGCCGCTGCTGGTCGTCATGCCCGGCCCGACCAGGCCAGGCCACCTCTGATCCACGCCCTGCCTGACCGGTGTCGCCCGCCCCCGAGCGTGTCCCCAAGGCGACCAGTCGCAGTTCCAACCCCGCCTCCGGGAAGGACCGATGCCGGCACCGGCGCATCCGCGATGACGGTCACGACCGAGGCCACCATGCCGGCCGCTCCTGCCCCAACCCGCCGGCGGCTGCTCGCCGCCTTCGGCACCGGCCTGCTGCATGCGGCCTTGCCGCGCAGCCGCGCCATTGCGCGGTCCGGCACCCCGCCGATCGCCGTCGGGGCAATCCGCTGGGATGCCTGGCAGGCCCCCGGCTCGCCCGTGACGACGGCGATGGAGCAGAGCCTGTCGCCGCCGCAGTACCGCCACCGCCTCCCCTTCTTCGCCCGCATCGGTCCGGACGGACGCGCCATCATCGACGGCAGCAGCCAGGCCGTTATGGACCGCGAGATCGCCCTCGCCCGCCGGGCCGGACTCGGCTTCTGGGGCTTCCTTGGCTATCCCAGCGAAAGCTCCATGTCGGTGGGTCTGAAGCTCTACCTGGCGAGCGCGCGGCGGGATGGGCTGCGGTTCTGTATCCTCTCCGAACTGGTGCAGTGGGGCCGGGCCGGCGATGCCCCTTCGCCAGTATCGGAGTGGCATTTGGAGCTGCTCCGCCATCCCGATTACCAGCGGGTCGCGGATGGCCGTCCACTCTACTTCCTCGGTTTCCTCTCCGACCGCCTGATCGCCGAGCGCTGGGGCGGCGTCGCGCGACTGCGCGCGGAACTGGACCGCTTCCGCCACAGCGCCGCCGCCGCCGGCGGCGGCAGAAACCCGTATATCGTCCTCATGGCCCGGCCGAATCCCGGCGCACGTCTCGCCCGGGCGCTTGGGGCCGACGCGCTCTCTGCCTATGCCATCGCCGAGTCCGATACCGCGGCGCCCTACGCCCTCCTGGCGCGGCAGGCCGAGCGCCGCTGGGACGAGTACGCTGCCACTGGGCTGGAGGTCGTGCCAACCGTGATGAGCGGCTGGGACCGCCGCCCGCGCATCGAGAATCCCGTCCCCTGGGAGCACTGGCAGCGCCCGGGCAGCGGCATGGACCGTTATTACGAAGCGCCGCGGCCGGAGGAGCTTGCGGCGCATCTCCGCCGCTGCCTCGACTGGATCGAAACGCATTCCCGCGTGACGGCCGCCCGCGTCGCGCTGATCTATGCCTGGAACGAGAATGACGAGGGCGGCTGGCTAGTCCCCACCCTGCCTTTCGACGACGCGCGGATCGAGGCGGTGCGGCGCGTGCTGTGCTCCCGAAGCGGTCCGCTACCCTCCGGCTGCCGGTAGGCGCTGCTCCGCCATCCCATCTGGCTGCGGCGCGGTGCCGGCAGGTCCGGCCGCCTCGCCGATGGCTCCGGCAAAGAGGCGCAGCACCGTGGCCTCGCCGAAGCTCTCCCGCGCAAAGGCGAGGCTGGCCTCCGACAGCTGGGCAGCGAGCGCCTCGTCGCGGTGCAGCGTCACCACCCTCTCCGCCATCTGTGCCGGGGTCTCGGCGATCAGCCAGCGCAGGGTCTCCGGAAAGGCGACGCCCTCCGCGGCGATGGGCGTCATGACGCAGGGGACGCCATGCGCCAGGCTGGTCAAGACCTTGCCCTTGATCCCGGCACCATAACGCAGCGGTGCCACGGTGCAGCGGATGCGCGCGAACACCTCTCGCAGGTCCGGCACATGGCCCAGCACCTTCACCCCCGGGCCAGCGAGGCGGGCGACCTCCCGCGGCATATCGCTACCGACGAGCAGGCAATGCAGGCTCGGCAGGGCCGCCCAGGCCGCCGGCATAACCTCGGCGACCAGGTGCAGTGCCGCATCCACATTTGGCCGATGCGCATAGCCGCCGATGAAGGCGAGGCCGCTGCGTTCCGGCAGTGGCACCACCGGCGGTTCCCCCCGCACCGTCCAGGGTACCACGTGCACACTCGCCTCGGGTACGTGCTGGCGCAGCATCGCCGCCTCCACATGCGAGTGGACGATGACCCGGTCGGCACTGCGGACGGCGTGCAATTCGGCTGCCTCGCAGCGTGCCGCCTCCACCAGGCGCGCGGGATCGCCGGTGACCTCGGCCTCGCGCCGGAGTCGCAGGAAGTGCAGATCGGCGACGCTGTAGACCAGCCGTGCCTCGGGGAAATACTCCCGCACCAGGCCGGTGTACTTCGCCGCATTCGAGCCGCGGTGCAGATAGACAAGATCGGGTGGCACCGGCTGCCGCCGGAAGGCGTCCTCGACGGAGTTGACGTAGGGCGCGCAGAGCACCTCGATGCCGATCCGCTCCAGATCGGCAGCATAGGGATCGCGCCGGGCCATGCTCTGCGCCGGCAGGAAACTCACCTTGTATCCCAGGGCCAGCAATAGCCGCATATGCTCGAAGGCGGCGTTTGAGCCGGCATCACGATCCGGCGTCGGCAGGTTCTCATCGATGAACAGGGCCCGGCGGGCGACCAGCCGCTCGGCCGCCAAGGCCGCATCCCCGCCGAGCGGGCAATGGCGCGCCAGCACAGCCTGCCAGCGACGGAAGAACTTCCGCTGGTTCGCCACCTGGAACTGCTTCGGCCCTGGGGCGCCGGTGTCACGCCCGGCGGTCCCGCCCTCCAGATGCAGGACGCGTGCGTGAGGCTGCACCACGACGCGGCGGCCGGCCCGCTCGCGCACGCGGAAGCAGAGATCGGTGTCCTCGTAGTAGCCCGGCGCGAATTCTTCGTCGAAGCCGCCCAGCCTCTCAAAGAGTGCGCGGGGGATCATGAGCGCGGCAGCAGAGACGTAGTCGGCATCCCGCAGGTAGCGGAAGCGCGGCTCGTCCGGGTCCTGGCCATTGCCCCAGTTCACCGCCTCGCCGAAGCGGCCGACGATACCGCCGGCCTCCTGCAATCGCCCGTCGGGGTAGATGAGCTTCGCCCCGGCGACGCCCACCTCCGGCATCCGGTCGAAGGTCTGGAGCAGTTCGTCGAGCCAGCCGTCCTGCACCTCTGTATCGTTGTTCAGGAACAGCAGGTATTCGCCGCGCGCCGCCGCGGCCCCGGCATTCGCCGCATGCACGAAGCCAGTATTGCGGCGCTGCCGCAGCACGCGGACCGCGTCCCCGAAGACAAAGTCGGCCAGCAGGGTCTCATCAGCGGAGCCATCGTCCAGCAGGATGACCTCGAAGCTCGCCGCCGCGCCCACCCGGGCAATCGCGGCAATGCAGCCATAGGTCAGCTCGAATTTGCCGTGCGCTGGGATCACGATGCTGACACGCGGCGCCGCGGGCGGCGGCGGCAGCTCGAGCGGCGGAAAGCGCCGGCGAACCTCCTGGGCCAGCTCGGCAACGCGGCCGGCCGCAGCCCCGGCCTCCGCCACCTCGTCGAGCGCTGTGCGGCCGTCGCCGCGACGCGCCGCCCGGGCGGCGGCGGTCTCGCCGAGCAGGCGCGTGAGCAGCGTCAGGAGCACATCCAGCTCCTCCGGCCGCGTTGCGGCGCCGGCGGCGCTGGCCACCGCCGCCTCGAGAAAGCGGGCGACGGCAGGATCGAGGCCGCGGTCGGCCACCTGCACCCAGCGCGGTGAGCCGTGCAGGTCGACACCGCCGTCGCTGAATCGTACCGAGACCAGCTCCCGCCCCGCCTCGAACAGTGCGCTCACACCGTTCAGGGCGAAGCCATAGCGACCCGTGCCGCGGCCCGACGCCAGCAGGTCCGGGCGAAAGCCGTCGGCGGCCAATCGCGCGACCAGGCGGTCACCGAAGAAGACCTCGACCTGGACCGTCGCGGCCGGCTCCTCCGGCACCCACGCCCAGCCGGAAATGTGGTCAGCCTCGAGGCGCTCCACGAAGCCGACTGCCCGGGGCGGTGGCACGAAGGCGACGCGCGAGGCGGGCGGTCCGGCGGGGTACAAGGGCGAATGCTGCGGTCCGTCCACGTGAACCTCCTGGCGTCTGAGCCGGAGCGGTAAAGGCGGCTCCGACCCGGTCCCCTAGGATGCACGGGCCTGCGGCAGCGCCGGCGCGGGCAGCGGCACCCAGTAGCGTAGTGTGCCGTAGACGGCCAGCTCAAGGGTGGCCGGCGAGCCACGGAATGGGGCGAGCCAACGGCCGGGCAGCAGGGCGTCACCGTTGGTCCAGCGGAAGCGTGCTTCGCCATGGCATTCGGCCGGGTGGAAACCCTGGCGCAGCGACGGATCGTCGATCGGCACCACCACGGCCATGCCGTCGTCCCCCCGCAGCCGGATACTGGCGAGAGCGACGCCGAGGGTGCGCCGGTCCCCATCCCAGCCGAGGGTCGCCGCCGCCGGGCAGGCCGCGCGGGAGCGGATGCGCACCTCCCCTGCCCCGGCCGGCAGAGCAAAGCGCCAGATCCCGTCCGGGTCGCGCGCGCCCCGCAGCTCCCGCCCGTCCACGGCCACGCGCAGATCCGGCTCCCTCGTCGCCATGCCGCGCTCGCCCAGAGCCTCGGCGCGGGCGAGCAGCCGGGCGCGGAGCCTCGCCAGCACCGCGCCGGCCTCGACCCGTGGGGCACACCAGGCAGGCTCCGGGGCCACACTGCCGAAATGCGGATCGAGCGGCACCGGGCAGCCGTCTCCTCCCTCGAACATGAAGCGGTTGCCGACATCGAGATAGGATTCTGCCGGGGCGCCCTCGGCGAAGAGGACAGCATGCGCTGGCAGCTCAACGTGGAAGTAGGTGACCCGGTGTGCGTCGTGTTCCTGCAGGATGCTGCGGCCGTTCGCCAGCAGGCCGGCGGGTACCAGGACCCCGTCCAGGGCAAGCGCATGCTCGGGCGAGAGCCACAGGTCGCGGGCCGGCACCCCCGCAGCCAGCGCGCCGGCCCGCACGCGGATGGGCCGGACCCGGTCGGGCCAGCGGTGCCGCGTCAGGTCCACTGTCCGCCGGCCGATCCAGACGGCCGGAGCAAAGCCGCCCGCGGCGGTGGCAATCAGCTCGCCCGCGCGCAGATCCTCGACCGGCACCTCGCCCCGGGCCGTGCGAATACGGGTACCGGCAGCGAAGCAGGGCTGGGTAATGGAAGCGGCGTCGATCGTCCGGTCGGCGAAGCGCAGCCCCTCGATATTGACCAAGCGATCGGTGCCGTCCTGCAGGGCCAAGCCGGCGAGACCCTTGACCAGGATGCTTCCATCCGCCAGCCGGATCAGGCTGTAGTGGCCGCTGCTGTCGCTGAAGACCGCCTCGTCCTTGCCGTTGCCGCCATCCAGCGTATCGTCGCCGGCGCCGCCGATCAGCGTGTCCTTGCCCTGGTTGCCATGCAGCAGGTCATTGCCCGCGCCACCGAACAGGAGGTCCCGGCCGGGCCCGCCCAGGAGGATGTCGTCGCCGGCCTCGCCATAGAGCTGGTCCCGACCCGGACCGCCGAACAGGACATCGTTGTTGGACGTGCCGATGCTGGTGGTAGCGCCTGGGTTCTGCTGGGGCATTGCCTGACTCCGATGCCGAAACGGGGATCCGTGTTACGGGGCCGGGACCGAGAGCGGCCGGTCCATGCCGACGCCCTGGCTGCCGTTAACGAAAGGGTTAGATCGCCGGCCGCCATAGACAACCATAGGTTTGAGGAAATTTGTGGCCATACAACCAAACACCGGAACGCCAGCGGCACCGGTCCGCCGGGCGGGCCTCGGCCGCCACCATGCGGGCGAAGCAGTTGCGCCGCCGGTTCGCGTCTACGGCCTACGGCCTGCTCTGCGCGTTGCGGCGCATCGGCCTCGCCCACACCCGACTTTCGCACTTGACGCAGCATTGCGGGCGTAAACCTTTGTTTTTTTGGGGTGGCGTCGGGCGCAGCCGGTTTGTGGTGCTAAAGCTGGCGGGAGATGCCCCGGATTTGCTTGGCTTTTCCGGATCTGATGGTGCTAGATGGTCGGGCGTCGGAGGCCAGGGCGGTGTTCGTCCGCATCAAGCGCATCAACGGCCACGACTACGTCTACCTCGTCGAGAATGTCCGCGAGGGCGGCCGGCATGTGCAGCGCGTCATCAAGACGCTCGGCCGCCGCGAGCAGGTCGAGGCCGAGGGCCTGCTCGATCAGCTCGCCGTCTCCGCCGCCCGCCACACCCGTCGCAGCCTGGTCCTCTCCGCCTTCCACAAGGGCGAACTCGCGCCGCTGCAGCGCGAGAGCATCGGCCCGGACCTGGTCTTTGGCCGGCTCTGGGAGCAGACCGGCTGCGGCCCGGTCCTGCGCACCATGGCCGCGGAGCACGGCTTCGCCTTCGATCTCGAGCGCGCGGTCTACGCCTCGGTGCTGCACCGCCTCATGGTCTCGGGCTCCGATCGGCATGCCGAGGCCTGGACCCGGCAGTGCCGGATACCCGGCGCCGAGCGGATCGGCCTGCGCCAGCTCTACAAGGCGATCGCCTGGCTCGGCGCAGAAATGGACGACGGCCGGCCGCGCAGTGAATGGATCGAGGAAGCGTTGTTCGCGCAGCGGCGCGAGCGGTTCGGCCGGATCAGCCTTGCCTTCTTCGACACCACCTCGCTCTGGCTCGAGGGCCAAGGCGGCAGCCTCGGCCGGCACGGCCACTCGAAGGATTATCGGCCGCGGTCGCGCCAGCTCATCCTCGGCATCGTGCTGGATGGCGCCGACCGGCCGCTTTGCTCCTTCCTGTGGCCCGGCAACACCGTCGATGTCACCCGCCTTGTGCCGGTGGCCGCGCGCCTGCGCACCCGCTTCGGCGCCGGACGGGTCTGCCTGGTCGCCGACCGCGGCATGATCTCGGCTGAGACGATCGTCGCCCTGGAGGCCGCCGGCATGGAGTACCTGCTTGGCGTGCGCGAGCGGCGCCTGCGCGAGGCCGGGGCGGTGATCGAGGACGACGGCGCCATGGTCCCGCTGGTGCTGCCGCGGGCCAAGGGCCGGGAGACCCAGCTCGAGGCCAAGGCGGTGGAGGTCGGCGGCCGGCGCTACATCGTCTGCCGCAATGAGGAGCGCGCCGCCGAGGACGCGGCCACCCGGGCGGCGATCCTCGACGCCCTCACCCGCCAGCTCGGGCACGGCGACAAATCCCTCATCGGCAATGCCGGCTTCCGCCGCTATCTGCGCCGCACCACTGATGGGCATGCCTTCGCCATCGACCCCGAGCGGGTGGCCGCGGAGGCGCGCTGGGATGGCGTCTTCGTGCTGCGCACCAACACCCGTCTGCACCCCCTCGCGGCGATGACGCGCTACCGCAATCTCGCCGCGGTCGAACGCGCCTTCGAGCTGGCCAAGGCGGAGCTGCGCACCCGGCCCATCTTCCACCGCACCGATGCCGCCATTCGCGGCCACGTCTTCTGCACCTTCCTGGCGCTGGTGCTACGCCAGGAGCTGGCCGACCGCTGCGCCGCGCAGGGATGCCCTCTGCCCGAATGGAACCGCCTGGTCACGGACCTCACCGATCTCAGCGCGGTCGAGCTGGAGCAAGACGGGTGCCGGGCACGGCTGCGCACCGCGCCCGGTCCGACCATTGCTCCCGTCTGTCGTGCCCTCGGCCTGACCCTGCCGCCGGTGTTCCAGGAGGTGCCGTCCGCTACCGCCGCCTGATTGTGCCCTCGCCGCTGGCCCGGCTCCACCTCAGCCATGTGGTGCCTAAACCAACCTCGCGCCCACAAGGCGCTGACAAACCAGCATCTTTCGGCAGAAGGTGCGAAAGTCGGGCCAGGCACCGCAAGCCGACATCTGGACTTCCCCTGATTCGGTGGCTCTTCTGCAGGCAGCGTGGTCATGCTGCGAGGAGCACGCGACGCCGGAGGAGGTCGAAGCTGCTGCGTCCGAAGGTTTGTCGCTTCAGCATCTTCAG
>JADGHC010000746.1 GCA_019689655.1 Microbispora sp. | reverse complement strand
GATGTTCGCGGGCGTCGTGTTCCCCGCGCCGTGAACCTGCGGGTCGAGGTTGTCGAGCACCACGATCTCGGCGTCGCCGCGCGCGAGGCGGTCGACGACGTGGGACCCGATGAAGCCGGCACCGCCGGTGACGAGGATGCGCATGTTCGTCGGTGGAAATGGGTTACGCGTTCTGGTGCGTCAGGCGCGGCGCAAGGGGTGTGCCGGCGGCGACGGCGGGGAGCCGGGAAAGGACGTCGCGCGCGGGCGCAGTGGATCCGGCGTCCATCAGCGCGGCACGTCGGGAGTCAGCTCTGCCGACGCACGCGGTGGGTGCGCGCCGGCCCGTCCGCCGTTCCAGGGGCGCCCCGCGTGGATCAGGGCCGGCCGCGGGGCCATGTCCGCGGTGGACGCCCGCCCGTCGCTTCGCACGTCCCTATGGTACTGGATGACCGACGCGAGCAGCGCGTCCAGGCCGATCTGCGGCCGCCAGCCGATCGCCTGCTGGATCTTTTCGGTGGATGGCACGCGCCGCTGCATGTCCTCGAAGTTCTCCTCGTAGGCGACCGCGTAGGGGACGAAGACGATCTCCGAGGATGAGTCGGTCAGCTCGCGGATGCGATGTGCCAGATCCAGGATCGTGATTTCGTCGCTGCTGCCGACGTTGAAGACCTGCCCGACCGAGGAGTCGACATCCATGATGCCGGTCAGCGCCCGCACGGTATCGGCGACGTGCGTGAAGCAACGGCTCTGCGTGCCGTCGCCGAACACGGTAATGGGCTTACCGTCGAGCGCCTGCTGAACGAATCGCGGTATGACCATGCCGTACTGCCCGGTCTGGCGCGGTCCCACGGTGTTGAAGAGGCGTACGACGACGGTCGGCAGCCGGCGCTCGCGCCAGTACGCGATCGCGAGGAACTCGTCGATCGCCTTGGAGCAGGCGTAGCTCCAACGCCCGCGGGTCGTGGCGCCCATGACCAGGTCGCCATCCTCCCGGAACGGCACGGACGTACTCTTGCCGTAGACCTCGGAGGTGGAGGCCACCAGCACCTTCTTCTTCTTCTTCTCCGCGATTTCCAGCAGCAGCTCGGTGCAGCGGATGTTGGTCTCGATGGTGTGCACGGGGCTCTCGACGATCAGACACACGCCGACGGCCGCCGCGAGGTGGAAGACCGCGTCGGCCTCGTCCACGAGCTCCGCCAGGAGTGGGGCGTTCATCATCGTGTCGATGACGTAGGCGAAGCGGTCGTGGCCGCGAAGATGCGCAATGTTACGGATGGAGCCGGTCGACAGGTTGTCGATCACCATCACCCGGTGGCCATCGGCGAGCAGCGCCTCGGCCAGGTGCGATCCGATGAAACCCGCCCCGCCCGTAATCAGATAATTCATGTTCCCACCTGCGGTTGAAGGCTTTCGGGATGAAGCGACGCGGCCGCGCCGAGCTCGTCGTAGAGCGCGGCCATGTCGTGGAGGAGTCGTTGCACGGTGTAGCGCTGCTCGGCGGACGCGGGTCCGCGCTCGATGAAGGGCCGCCGGAGCGGCTCGTCGACGAGGAGCCGCTCGAGGGCGCCGGCGAACGCGTCCGCATCGCCCGGCGGCACCAGCAGCCCGACCCGGCCGTCCTCGAGGACATCGCGCACGCCACCCACGTCGGTGGCGGCGATGGCGCACCCGGCGGCAAGCGCCTCGATCAGGCAGACCGGGGTGCCTTCATTGCGGGAGGTCAGGGCGACGACGTCGGAGCCGGCGTAGATGCGCTCGAGGTCGGACCGCCAGCCGAGGAAGCGGACCCGGTCGGCCAGGTCGTTGGCGCGGGCGCGCTCCCGCAGCCGCGCCTCCTCGGGCCCGCCGCCGACGATCACGAAGGTCGCGGCGAGGCCGCGGCGCAGCAGCCGCGCGGCGGCGTCGAGGAACAGGTCATGGTCCTTGATCGGGACGAGCCGGCCGATGATCGAGACCACCGGATCGTCGCCGGCCCGGACCTCCGCGCGGAACTCGTCGCGTAGCGCGGCGCGGTCGACGGCGCGGAAGCGGTCGAGGTCGAGACCGAGCGGCATGACCCGGATCCGCTCCCGTGCACACAGGCGGTACCGCCCCGCGAGCTCGGCCGCCTGGCTCTCGCTGACGGTCAGGATGCAGGTGGTCCGGCGGGCGAGGCGGCGCTCGATGGCAAGGAAGAGCCGTGTGGTCAGCGGGCCGAAGTAGCCGTGGAAGACGTGCCCGTGAAACGTGTGGACCCGGATCGGCACCCCCGCCAGGATCGCCGCGATGCGGCCGAGCACGCCCGCCTTGGCGGTGTGCGTGTGGACGATCGCCGGCCGGGCACGCCGCAGCAGTCGGACGAGCTTCGCCAGCGCCATGAGGTCGTCCCATGGCCGGATCGCCCGGCCGAGCTCCGGGATGTCGACGACGTCCACCCCCCGGCCGCCCTCCCCACCGCCGTACA
>JADGHC010000745.1 GCA_019689655.1 Microbispora sp. | reverse complement strand
GCTCCCCCCAAATTTTTTTTTTTTAACCCCCCCGCCCCCCCCCCCGGGCCCGCCCATACCCAGTGGCTCTTGGACAGGTAAGACTGTCGTCATGGAATCGCACGAGAACCTCCTTGCCGGCCCGCCACCCACGCTGCTGCCGGACAACCCCGAGGCGAGGCAGATGCTCGACTCGGGCGCCAAGGCGGCCGACGTGGCCGCGCGCTTTCCCGCCTACTCGGCGGCCTGGGCCGCTCTCGCCGACGAGTACTTCGCCGCGGGGCACGCCGTCACCTCTTACGCGTTCGCGCGCACCGGCTATCACCGGGGTCTCGACCAGCTCCGCCGGGCGGGCTGGAAGGGCCACGGGCCGATCCCGTGGGAGCACGAGCCGAACCGGGGGTTCCTGCGATGCCTGAACGCCCTCGCCCGGGCGGCCCAGGCGATCGGCGAGATGGACGAGGCCGACCGCTGCGTCCAGTTCCTGCGCGACAGCAGCAAGACCGCCGCGGAGGCGCTCACGGCGAACCCCTGAACGGGCACCACCGGCTCCCGGCGGGAGGGCCGGGCCGTCTCACGGCTTAAGCCCCCGTTCACCCCCGGCTTTCCCCTCGGGTAGTCTCTGTGTGCAAGAGGCCCCTGCCGCGCTTGCGTCAGGGGCTTTCGTCGTGGTGCGGGAGTTAGAACCATGCCGGCTGTCGTTCTCGTTGGCGCCCAGTGGGGCGATGAGGGCAAGGGGAAGGCCACCGACCTGCTGGGTGGTGACGTCGATTACGTCGTCCGTTACCAGGGTGGCAACAACGCGGGCCACACCGTCGTCATCGGCGACCAGAAGTACGCGTTGCACCTGCTGCCGACGGGCGTGCTGTCGCCCGGCGTGGTGCCGGTCATCGGCAACGGCGTGGTCGTCGACCCGGGTGTGCTGCTGAGCGAGATCGACGGGCTGGCCGAGCGGGGCATCTCCTGCGAGCGGCTGCTGATCTCGGCCAACGCGCACCTGATCATGCCGCAGCACAAGGCCATCGACAAGGTCAGCGAGCGGTTCCTCGGCAAGGCAAAGATCGGCACGACCGGCCGCGGCATCGGTCCCGCGTACGGCGACAAGATCTACCGCATGGGCATCCGGGTGCAGGACCTGCTCGACCCCGGCATCCTCGGCAAGAAGATCGAGGCCGCGGTCAACGAGAAGAACCAGATCCTCACCAAGATCTACAACCGCCGGGGGATCGACCCGGCGAAGGTGCTCGACGAGTACCTCGGCTACGCCGAGCGGCTGCGCCCGCACATCGCCGACACCTCACTCGTGCTCTCCCGGGCCCTCGACCAGGGCAAGGTCGTGCTGCTGGAGGGCGGCCAGGGCACGCTGCTCGACATCGACCACGGCACCTATCCCTTCGTGACCTCCAGCTCGCCCACCTCGGGCGGCGCCTGCGCCGGCTCCGGCATCCCGCCGACCCGCCTGACCAGGATCATCGGCATCCTCAAGGCGTACACGACCCGTGTGGGCTCCGGGCCGTTCCCGACCGAGCTGCTGGACGAGCGGGGCGACTGGCTGCGCGAGACCGGCGGCGAGTACGGCGTGACCACCGGCCGCAACCGCCGCTGCGGCTGGTTCGACGCGGTCATCGCGCGGTACGCCGCCCGGATCAACGGCGTGACCGACTTCTTCCTGACCAAGCTCGACGTGCTGTCCGGGCTGGAGCGGATCCCGGTCTGCGTGGCGTACGACGTCGACGGCGTCCGCCACGACGAGATCCCGATGACGCAGACCGAGTTCCACCACGCGAAGCCGATCTACGAGGAGCTGCCCGGCTGGCAGGAGGACATCAGCGGCGCCAAGACGTTCGAGGACCTGCCGCCGAACGCGCAGGCGTACGTCAGGGCGCTGGAGGAGATGAGCGGCGCCCCGATCTCGGCCATCGGCGTCGGCCCGGGCCGCACCCAGACCATCCAGATCCGCCCCCTCATCTGATGATTCGTGGCGTACGCGCCCGGAACCGGAGGGTTCCGGGCCGCGGACGGGCGAGGCGATAAGGTACGCCGCTGTGCATGGATACGTTGAGCTGCACGGGCACCGTGGAGCCCGGGGCCTGAGGCCCGAGAACACCCTGCCCGGCCTGGCCTTCGCGCTGGAGCTGGGTGTCGACGCACTCGAGTTCGACGTCGCCATGTCCGCCGACGGGCAGCTCGTGCTCACCCACGACCTGCACGTGTCCGCGGTGACCAGCGCCGACACGGGCATGGCGGTGCCGGGGGACGAGATGTTCCCCTACGTCGGCAAGCCGATCATCGCCCTCACGCTGCCGCAGCTTCGCACCCTCGACGTCGGCGTACGGCTGCCGGAGCGGCCGGACGACCGCTTCGCGCTCACCCAGGTGCCCCTGCCGGACACCCGCATGCCGACGCTCGGGGCCGTGCTCGGACTGGTCGGCGCCCACCGCGCCCCCCCCCGG
>JADGHC010000077.1 GCA_019689655.1 Microbispora sp. | reverse complement strand
ACGTTTCCGGACATGCGGGCGGCGTTTTCGGGCGCCGAGATGCCGTTCCGGGGAACGGGGACGGTCGTGTCCCGGGGTACGGAGACGGCATCCCCTGGCCGGCGGGCACCGGCGCCGGACGCGACGGCGCCCGCCTTGGGCGAGGAGACGTGTCTTCGGGCCTCCGTGGCGCTCTCCG
This sequence comes from Microbispora sp., assembly GCA_019689655.1. Classification (GTDB taxonomy): domain Bacteria; phylum Actinomycetota; class Actinomycetes; order Streptosporangiales; family Streptosporangiaceae; genus Microbispora. The sequence continues at coordinate 15,484 of JADGHC010000077.1, read as the reverse complement.
CTGAGCCTGAGGCGCCCTCCCCGGTGTCCGCCGAGGCGGAGCCGGGCATCCCGCTCACATCCGTTCGGGGACTTCGATGCCGAGCAGGTCGAGCCCGCGCAGCAGCACACGCAGGGTGAGCGCGGACAGCGCCAGCCGCGACTGCCGTACGGACTCGTCCTCGGCCTTGAGGACCGGGCAGTTCTCGTAGAACGAGGTGAACGCCTGGGCCAGGTCGAACAGGTAGCCGCAGAGCCGGTGCGGTTCGGACAGCTCGGCGACCGCGGCGACGACCGAGCCGAAGCCGAGCAGCTGCAGCGCGAGCGCCCGCTCGGCCGGGTGACCCAGCGTGATCGGGCCGGTGACCGACGCCGGGTCGATTCCGCCGTTGCGGAAGATGGACCGGATGCGGGCGGTGGCGTACTGGAGGTACGGCCCGGTGTTGCCGGTCAGGGCGAGCATGCGGTCGAAGTCGAAGACGTACTCGCTGTCGTGGCTGACCGACAGGTCGGCGTACTTGACGGCGCCCATGCCGACCTGGTGCGCGATCTGCCGCCGGGTCTCCGGGTCGTACCCGCGGTCGGCGATGACGGCCTCGGCCCGCACGACGGCCTCGTCCAGCAGCTCGGTGAGCTTGATGGACTTGCCGCTCCTGGTCTTGAACATCTTGCCGTCGCTGCCGAGCACGCTGCCGATCTGGACGTGCTCCGCCTTGACGTCGTCGTGCAGCCAGCCGGCCATCCGCGCCGCGGCGAAGACCATCTGGAAGTGGAGCGATTGGGTGGCGCCCACGACGTACAGGATGCGGTCGGCCTTCAGGTCGCTCACCCGGTAGCGGATCGCGGCGAGGTCGGTCGTGGCGTAGCCGTACCCGCCGTCGCTCTTGCGGATGATGAGCGGCAGCGGCTGATCGTCGCGGCCGGTGAAACCGGGCGGGAACACGCACAGCGCGCCCTCGCTGATCTCGGCGACTCCGGCCCGCTCCAGCTCGTCGCAGACGTCGGGGAGCATGGGGTTGTACATGCTCTCGCCCGCGATGTCGTCATCGGTCAGCGTGATGCCGAGCGTCTGGTAGACCTTCGTGAAGTAGCGGTTGGTGTTGTCGATGAACTGGCGCCACAGACGCAGGGTCTCCGGGTCGCCGCCCTGCAGCATCGGCACCCGGCGGCGCGACCGCTGCTGGAACTCGGGGTCGTTGTCGAACTTGTGCCGCGCCGCCTGGTAGAAGGCGTTGCTGTCGCCCGCGGCCAGCATGCCGAGCGCGGTCTCCTCACCGATGTCGAGAAGGTGCTCGATGAGCATGCCGAACTGCGTGCCCCAGTCGCCGAGGTGGTTCTGCCGGATCACCCGGTTGCCCAGGTACTCGTGGGTACGCGCGAGGGTGTCGCCGACGATCGTCGTGCGCAGGTGGCCGACGTGCATCTCCTTCGCGGCGTTCGGCGCGGAGTAGTCGACAATGACGGTCTGCGGGGCCGGCTGCGGCACACCGAGCCGCTCGTCGAGCAGCCGCTGCGCGGCCTGCTCGGCGATCCAGCCGTCGCGCAGCGTCAGGTTGAGGAATCCGGGGCCGCTGACCTCCACGCTCACGTCGGTCGTGTCGATCTTGTCGGCGATGGCCTGGGCGACCTCCCGCGGGGTACGTCGGAGCCGCTTGGCCAGGCTGAGTGCGACGTTCGCCTGGTAGTCGGCGAACTGGGAGGGCCTGATCAGCGGATCTTCGGTGGCGTACTCCGGACCGAAGGCGGAGCCCAGCGCCTGCTGGACCCGCTCGGCGAGCACGAGTTGCGGGTCGGTCATGCACCAAAGCTTATCGGCGCGCGCGTTCTGCCCGCCGCTCCATATCCGGCGGCCACCCGCGTCGGCGTGACGTGCCCGTGGGGCCGGCCGGCGGTCACCGGCGGTGGTGCGATCTGCTGGGGGTGATCGGCGGTCACCGGCGTCGCCGTGACGTGCCGGTGTGGTGGGTGATCGATCACCAGAGGCGGTGCGACTTGTTGGTGGAGGCGATCCGCTCGCCGATCCTGGCGACGATGCCCTGGGCCGACAGGCGCGCCGCGAGTTCGCAGGCGGCGGCCACCCCGCGCGCCCGGGACGAACCATGCGCGATCACCACCGTGCCGTTGAGGCCGAGCAGCACGGCGCCGCCGTGCGCCTCCGGATCGAGCCGCCCGGCCAGTTCCCGCAGCCGGGCGCGCTGCAGCAGCCCGCCGAGCCTGGCCGCCCGGCTCTCCGAGATCGTCCGCCTGAACTGCTCGAAGGCGTACCGCACCGTGCCCTCGACGGTCTTGAGCGCCACGTTGCCGGTGAACCCGTCGGTGACGACCACGTCGACCTTCCGGGTGAGCAGGTCGTGGCCCTCGATGTTGCCGGTGAAATCGATTCCGGGCGTGGCGGCGAGCAGTTCGTGGGCCCGCTTTGTCAGTTTGTTGCCCTTTCCGGCCTCCTCGCCGATCGTGAGCAGGCCGACACGGGGACGGCGCATGCCGAGCGCCGTCTCGGCGTACGCCACGCCGAGGTGTGCGAACTGCACCAGCATTTCCGGCTTGGCGTCGGCGGTGGCACCCGCGTCGAGCAGCACGGTCGGCTCGGGCAGCGTCGGCAGGCCGACCGCGATCGCGGGGCGCATGACCCCCTGCTGGGCCCGCAGGCGCAGCCGGCCGGTGGCGACGACGCCCGCCGTCGATCCCGCCGACACGACCGCACAGGCGTCGCCACGCCGTACGAGGTGGCAGGCGATGGCGATGCTGGAGCGGGGCCTTCGCAGGCTCGCCAGCGCGCCCTCGTCCATCGCCAGCGCCTCCTCCGCGCGGACGATGGGGATCTCGGTGACCGCGTTGTGCTCGGTCAGCTCCTGATGGAGCAGGCGGGGATTGCCGACGAGCACGACGGGCACGCCCCGCTCCCGTACGGCCTGTACGGCACCCGCGACGATCTCCCCGGGCGCGTTGTCGCCGCCCATGGCGTCGAGGGCCACGGGCAGCGCACGGCCGGTGAGCTGCATGGCCGCATCGTAGGCCGTCAGCGACGGGTCCCGCGGTACACCACGATCTTGCCGAAGCGCGCGTTGCCGGTGACGCGGATCAGCGGACCGTCGCCGTCGCCGCTTCCTCCGGTGACCAGGCGTTTCGAAAACAGCGCGCTGCCCTCGTCGACCACCCGGGCGTTGGCCGGCACGGTGACGATGAGCTTGCCGCAGAAGGAGTTCAGCTCCAGCGTCACCTCGCGGCCGGGCAGGACCGCGTCGCTGAGATCCACGATCAGCGCGCCGAAGACCGAGCTGAGTTCGGTATGCCGCCCGGCGACCCAGCGGCCTCCCCGGATGATCTTGCTGAACACGGCGGAGACCCGGTGCCGCTCGGCGGACGGCACGGCCGGCGGGTGTGACGCCTCGGGCAGGTCTTTCACCAGAGGGATGAGGTCGCCGATGGTCACGGCGCTGTAGGTGGCGTCGAGCCGGTCGGCGTGCTCGATGCTCGTCAGGCGCCCGGTGGCGAGCGCCTCGGCGAGGACGGCGGCGACCCGGTCGCGGTCGGCGTCGGATGCTCGCTGCGCGGGGTCGTCGCCCGCATACGGGGTGAGGGAGGTCACCTCACCAGCGTAGCCCCTATCGAGATATGTCGCGATAGGGCTGGTTCGCCGCCCGCCCCGGAGCGGCCGTCTCACGCCGTCCGCCGGCGCGTCGCTAAAAGTGAGCGGAAAGATCTGCCGCCCGGCCTGGGCCCTGCTTTTACCATGCCTTTCTCCGAAAGCGGGATTGGGGTGACCGTCAAGTGGTCGTCAGGTGCGCGATATACCGACTTTCCCGGCGGGCCGCCGGGGCCGGAGCCCCCACTGAGCAGGGATTTCCGCCGTGATCGGGAGTGATAGAAATGCCGACGTCTTTGTCGGCGTGCTCTGCCGACACACGGGGGTTCTTGGGTTCGTCATTCCCACTCTCGTGAAAAGGAATATGAACCGGGGGCAAGTTCAATGAAACGAGTGGTTAGGACAGCCGTCGTCGCCGTCGCGGTCGGCATCGCCGGCATGCTGGCCGCGCCCGCACAGGCAGACGTGTGCGCCGACAAGTGCGCCGAGCACCGGGTCGCGACGCTGGCGAGGCTTCTGGCCGATCTGCAGGGCACGGCCGTCGGAGGGGCGACGAGCACCGTCGCCGCACAGGCCGACGCGGCCGCCGAGGTGGCGGTGAACCTGACCGCTGACATCCGGGCCGACCTCGTCGCGGTCGCGAAGCTCTGCGGCACGGTGACCGCCGGCCTGTCGGCCGAGGCGAACGCGCAGATCAACGCCGCGGCCGAAATCGCGGCCGACATCGTGGCCGACGCCACGGTCACCGTCGACGCCAACGTCATCGCCCGGCTGGAGGCCCACCTGAGGGCCGCGCTGATCGCGATCGCGGACGTGCACGCCAACGTCAACGCGGCCGTCGCCGCCAAGGCGAAGGTCGCCGCGGACGTCGTGGCCCAGGTCGGCAGGCCGGTGGTCGCCGCCTCCGGCCAGGCCGCCGCTACCGTGGACGCCACCGCGTCGACGGTCGCCGCGGCGGGCGCCGTGGTCCGCGCCGGGCTCAACGCCACCGCAAAGCTCAACGCGCTGGTCAGTCTCAAGGGTGCCGCCGCGGCGCCCGCCGGCCGCGCGGGCGGCCGGCAGGCGCTGGTGCCGTGCGACACGCCGGTGGACGGCGCGGTGAGCAGTGCCCAGGCGACGGCCACCGAGACCGCCGCCAAGGCCGACGCCAGCGCCAACGCGGTCACCGAGACCGTTCACGGCACCACGGATGCTCCGGTCGGGGGAGCCGTAGCGACGGGGGAAGCGGCGGCCCAGACCGCCTCTTCCGCGACGGCGACGGCCGACGCCTCGGCGTCGAGCGCGGTCTCCTCCGCCCCGGACACGCTGACCTACATCGCGCCGTCCGGGCCGCAGGGCCGGTACGGCAAGTGACCCACGCCTGACGGCCTCCGCCGCCGTGTCCGGCGACTCGCCGGGCGGTGCCGGAGGCCACGCGTACGGGACGATCGCGGAAGGACTCCACACGAAGACGGCCAGCACCCCTCGGGGGGCGCCGGCCGTCCGGCGTCGCGTTGTCCGGGTCGCGTCCAGGCCGCTCCAGACGGAGTCCGGCTCGTGTCCGGTGTCGCGGTTGTCCGGGCCGCATCTGGCATCGCGTCCGATATTGCGTCCGGGCCGCGTCTGGCTCCCGTTCAGACCGCTCCAGACAGTGTCCGGCTCGCGTTCCGGACGCGGCCGCGACAGGGCTCGGCTGCCTTCCTGGTGCCACACCGGCACGGGCCTGCCCGGCAGGCAGAACCCGGCGGCGCGATCTAGTTCGGCGAGTCGAAACGGGCGCGCAGGTAGGTGCGCCTGGCGATCTGGGCCTGCAGGCGGGCCATCTGCCGGTGCAGCTCGACGAGCTGCTCGGCGACCAGCCCGACGGGAAGCTCCGAGGGATCTTCGGCGGCCAGATTGTCGATCGCCGTTGCCAGGTCGCTCATCCGCCCCTCCCTATGTCGAATCTCCGTTCGAATCATAGTGGAGCGAGGGGCGGTGCCGCATCAGGTTTCGTACACGGGTGCGATGTAGCCGCGGGCGAGTGTGTTGGCCGTGATGTTGAAGCCGACCACGGCCGGCGGCGTGTCGGTGTCGAGGCCGAGGGACTCCACGCTCAGGGCGTGCACGGCGAACAGGTAGCGGTGCGGGTAGCCGGGCGGCGGCGCCGCTCCGCCGTACTCCTTGCGGCTGAAGTCGTTGCGCGCGTGCTTGGCGCCCTGGGGCAGCCCCTTGAAGTCGGGGCCGTTGCCGGCGCCGGCCGGCAGCTCGGTGACGGTGGCCGGGATGTCGTAGAGCACCCAGTGCCAGAAACCGCTGCCCGTGGGCGCGTCCGGGTCGAAGCAGGTGACGGCGTAGCTCTTGGTGCCTTCGGGGGCGCCCGACCAGCGCAGGTGCGGGGAGATGTTCTGCCCGCTCATGCCCCAGTCGTTGAACACTTGGGCCTCGGGGAGCCGCTCGCCGTCGCGTACGTCGTCGCTCTCGACGGTCAGCGCGGGCACCTCGGGCAGGTGGTCGTAAGGGATCGGTGGCGGCGTCCGCACGTTCGCCCCTCCGTTTCTCTCAGGCCTTGTTGTACGCCTCCAGGACCTCCTGGGGGTCGCCTTCCATTCTGATCTTCCCCTTGTGCAGCCAGATCACCCGGTTGCACGTCTCCTCGATCACGTCGAGGTTGTGGGCGACCAGGAAGACTGTGCCGGCGGCCTCGCGCATCTGCTTGATGCGCTCCTGGCTCTTGCGCTTGAACTCGCGGTCGCCGGTCGCGAGTGCCTCGTCGATGAGCAGCACGTCGTGCGTCTTGGCCGAGGAGATGGCGAAGCGCAGCCGGGCGCCCATGCCCGACGAGTACGTGGACATGGGGAACTGCACGAAGTCGCCGATGCCGGAGAAATCCACGATCTCGTCGTATTTCGCGCGCACCTCGCTCGGCGTCATGCCCATCGCGTAGCAGCCGAGGATGATGTTGCGCTCGCCCGTCAGCTCCTTCATGAGGGCGGCGTTGACGCCGAGAAGTGACGGCTGGCCGTTGGTGTAGACGGCGCCCTTGTGCGGGGGCAGGAGGCCGGCGATGGCGCGCAGCAGCGTCGACTTGCCCGAGCCGTTGCGGCCGATGATGCCGATGGCGTCGCCGTGGTAGGCCACGAAGCTCACGCCCTTGACGGCGTGGACCTCCTTCATCTGCGGCCGGCCCTGCCGGCGCAGGATGCGCATCAGCGCGTTGGCGGCGTTGCCCTTCTCGGCGTCGCTGGCGGCGCCGTACACCTTGTAGACGATGTGGAGGTCGTCGACGATGACGGTCGGGGTTCCGGCCTTGGAGTTGTGCGTCTCGGCCTTCTTCGTCTGTGGTTTCTCGGGCGCCACCTGCGACAGCTCCTCGGTCAGCTCAGCCACGGCCGTACCTTTCCTCGGCCCGCCAGAAGTACCAGAAGCCGACGATCAGTGCGAACACTGCCCAGAATAGACAGGTCACCCAGGCCCAGCGCTCCGGGAACCTCTGATAGATCAGCAGGTCGCGCATGAACTCGATGTAGGCGGCCGCGGGATTGAACTCCAGCGCCCACCTGAGGAAGTCCGGCAGGTCCCTCGTCCTGTCGTTGATGGCGTAGAAGACGCCCGAGGCGTACAGCCAGGTGCGGGTGATGAACGGCAGCAGCTGGTTCATGTCCCGCATGAACGCGCCGAGGCGAGCCATGAACAGGCCCGTGCCGATGTTGAAGACGAGCTGCATGAGCAGCGTGACGGGGATCAGCAACCAGAGCGCGCTCACCGGCTCCCCGGTGACGAGCACCAGGAGGAGGAGCACGGCCATGGAGTAGCCGAGCTGCTGGAGCTCCTGGATCGTGTACGCGAGCGGGAGAGCGGCCCGGGGGAAGTGGAGGGCCCGGATCAGCGACAGGTTCGACGAGATGGACTTGGCTCCACTGATCACCGTGCGCTGGGTGAAGGTGAATACCATCACCCCGGTGATGAGGAAGGCCGGGTAGTTTTCGATCTTCTTGCTCTGCCCGAGGATGACGCCGAACATCAGCCAGTACACCGCGGCGTTGAGCAGCGGGGTCAGTACTTGCCAAAGCTGGCCGAGCATCGACTCGGAGTACTTCGAGACGTTGCGTGAGGTGGCGTACGTGAGGATGAAGTGCCGCCGGTCCCACAGTTGGCGCAGGTAGGCGGGCATGCTGGGGCGTGCGATGGCGCGTCGTAGTCCGTAACGCGCGGCGAGCGCGGCCAGCGACTCCGGGGCTCGGCCGCCACCCTGGGCCTCCGCGAGCGCGGATTCCGGCTGGCTCATGGCATGGACTCTATTGGATGGAGGTCGGTGAGACGGCTGTCGCGCCGAACGTGGCTGCGACTGGTCAAAGGTAGCCCACGACATCGCGGTCCGGGGACCCGGGAGCCGGTGTCGCCGTCCCCGTGGCCCAAAGGACCCGTAGCGAATAGGTATATGTACTCTAAAGAGGAGTTTGATGCCATGCTGGGCATTTAAGGTTGGGCTCACGGAATGTGTGTGACGCCCGACTGCCGCACGTGTGACCGAACTGCAACGTGCCGGAGACTCCTATGGTGCGTCCGGTAAGGGATGCTCCGGACGACTGGCAGGACGTCAGCTGGTTTGACGAATCCCGGCAAACCGGGTGCTACCAGCGCGAACGCCCATCCTTAGAGGGAGGACCAATCCACTATGCGCGTGACTAAGGGCGCGAAGATCGCCGCCGGCACCGCGCTGCTTGCGCTCGGCGTCGCCGCGTGCGGCGGGGGCGGCGGTTCCAGTAGCGGTGGGGAAAACCCCCGGGCCGCCACGGGGACCGTCTACATCCGTGGCTGTGAGCCCCAGACCGGCTTCGTCCCCGGGAACATCAACGAGACCTGCGGTGGCACGATCAACGGATTCGTGTACGACCGGCTCGTCAAGTACAACTCGGACACGGCCGCTCCCGAGCTCAATGAGGCGGAGTCGATCGAGACCACCGACAACAAGGTGTGGACGATCAAGCTCAAGCCCGGTCTGAAGTGGACCGACGGCACGCCCGTCACCGCGAAGAACTACGTTGACGCCTGGAACTACACGGCGTACGGCCCGAACGCCCAGCTCGGCTCCTTCTGGTTCGCCGACATCAAGGGCTTCGACAAGGTCAACAAGCCCGACCCCGACGGCCCCGACGGGCCGAAGGAGGCCCCCAAGCCCGAGACCGACAAGCTCGAGGGCCTGGAGATCATCGACGACCTGACCTTCAAGGTCACCCTGACCGCCCCCGAGGCCGTGTTCCGCACCAAGCTGGGGTACACGACGTTCGCGCCGCTGCCGGAGGCGTTCTTCAAGGACCCGAAGGCCTTCGCGGAGAAGCCGATCACCAACGGCCCCTTCAAGTTCGTCCAGTGGGACCACAACTCCCAGATCATCGTCGAGGCGAACCCCGACTACACCGGGCCGGTGAAGCCCAAGGTCAAGCGGATCGTCTACAAGATGTACAAGGACGACAACGCGGCCTACGCGGACCTGGTCGCCAACAACCTCGACTTCACCGAGCTGATCCCGCCGTCGGCGCTCGCCGGTGACAAGTGGAAGACCGACCTCGGTGACCGCGCGATCGAGGGCCAGCAGGGCGTCATCCAGACGATCACCTTCCCGCTGTACGACAAGGTGTACGGCGGCAACGCCGACTTCCGTAAGGCCGTGTCGTACGCGATCGACCGGAAGACGATCACGGAGAAGATCTTCAACAAGGGTCGTACTCCGATCGACGGGTGGGTCTCCCCGATCGTCGAGGGCTTCAAGGACGGCGCCTGCGGCGACCTGTGCACCTACAACCCGGTCAAGGCCAAGGAGTACCTCGCCAAGGCCAAGGCCGAGGGCTACACCCCGCCGGCCGAGTTCCCGATCTGGTCGAACGCCGACGGCACCCACAAGGACTGGATCGAGGCCACGGTCAACAGCATCAACCAGGTCTTCGGTCCCGACGCCGGCTTCAAGTTCGTGCACAAGGACATGCCCACCTTCGCCGAGCTGCGTGACACCATCACCCAGCACAAGATCAAGGGCGCGTTCCGCACCGGCTGGCAGATGGACTACCCGCACATCGAGAACTTCCTGAACCCGCTGTACCGGACCGGCGCCTCCTCCAACGACGGTCTCTACAGCAACAAGGCACTCGACGAGAAGCTGCACGAGGCCGACACCGCCACCGACCCGGCCCAGGCCAACGCCCTCTACCAGGAGGCCGAGGCTATGCTGCAGCAGGACATGCCTGCGATTCCGCTGTGGTCGTACGGTCTGCAGGCCGGCACCTCGAAGTGGGTGACCGGTGTCAAGGTCACTCCCTTCGGTGAGCTCGACCCGCTGTCGATCGCGATCAAGTAAGCGTAGGGACAGTTCGCAATATGAACCCCGAGGCCGGTTCCCCACCGGGACCGGCCTCGCGGGCTGTCCATTCGCGATCTCCCGTGTTGACCCACGGGGGTTGCACGTACGACCTTTAGCGTCAGATCGGAGGTGCGCATGGGCCGATACGCGATCCGGCGCCTGCTGCAACTCGTGCCTGTCGTGCTGGGCACGACATTCATCATCAACTACATGGTCTGGCAACTCCCGGGTGACCCGTTCGCCGGGAGATGCGGTCAGCGGCCCTGCCCGGACGCTTATGTCACGGCCATGCGCGAGCAGTTCGGTCTGGACCAGCCCATCCTGGTCCAGTACTGGAACTTCTTGAAGAACTTGCTCACCGGCAACCTCGGCGTCGACTTCAACAACGTGTCGGTGGCGAGCCAGCTCGCCGACGCCTGGCCGATCACCATCAGGCTCGCGCTGATGGCGGTGGCCTTCGAGGCGATCATCGGGATCGGCGCCGGTGTGCTCTCCGGGCTCAAGCGCGGCGGCTTCGCCGACAACGTGGTGACGATCTCCACGTTGTTCCTGCTGTCGCTGCCGATCTTCGTCACCGGTTATGTGCTGCAGTGGGTCCTCGGTGTGCAGGTCGGCGTGATCGAACCGACCGTGTCGGAAGAGGCGAGGGTCTCCGAGCTGGTCGTCCCGGCCCTCGTGCTGGCCAGCCTCAACATGGCGTTCACCGCACGGCTCACCCGTACGAGCATCGTGGAGAACCTGCGCGCCGACTACGTGCGCACGGCCGTGGCCAAGGGCCTGACCAACCGGCGGGTGGTCGGCATCCACCTGCTGCGCAACTCGCTCATCCCGGTGCTGACGTTCCTCGGCACCGAGGTCGGCAACATGATGTCCGGCGCGATCATCACCGAGGGCATCTTCAACATCCACGGCATCGGCGGTCTGATGTGGCGGGCCATCAACGGTCAGGACTACACAATCGTGGTCCCCGTGGCCACGCTGCTCGTGCTCGTGTATCTGATCACCAACCTGCTCGTCGACCTCCTCTACGGCGTGCTCGACCCGAGGATCCGCTATGAGTGAACCGACCGCGACGCAAGACCTGATCAAAGGTGCGGACGAGCCGGCCGTGAACGTGGGCGAGGTCCAAGACAGCCGGCGCAGCCTGTGGCGCGACACCTGGGACATCCTGAAGCGGCGCAAGATCTTCTGGATCTCGCTGGTGCTGCTGATCATGTTCCTCCTGATGGCGGCCTTCCCGTCGCTGTTCACGCACAAGGACCCGGAGTACGCGACGCTCGCCAAGAGCATGGAGGGGCCGAGCTCGGAGGCCTGGTTCGGCTACGACCTGCAGGGACGCGACGTCTACGCGCGCGCGGTGTACGGCGCCCGCACCTCGATCATCGTGGGTGTGCTGGCCACGCTGGCCACCGTTTTGATCGGCGGCCTCACCGGCGTGCTCGCGGCCTACTTCGGCCGCTGGCTGGACGCGATCGTCTCCCGCGTCGGCGAGATGCTGCTCGGCCTGCCGTACGTGCTTGGCGCGATCATCATCCTCGGCACCATCGCGCCGGCCCAGTCGAACCCCAGCAAGACCACGATCATGGCGGTCGTCATCATCGTGCTCGCCCTGCTGGGCTGGCCGATCGTGATGCGTATCGCCCGCTCGGCCGTCATCCAGGCCAAACACCAGGACTACGTGCAGGCCGCGAGGGCGCTCGGAGCCGGACCGCTGCGGATCATTTTCAAGCACCTCCTGCCCAACTCGCTGGCGCCGATCCTCGTGTACGCCACGATCACGGTCGGCAGCTACATCAGCGCCGAGGCCACGCTGTCGCTGCTCGGCATCGGCCTGCGTCCCCCGGTCATCTCCTGGGGCATCGCGATCGCCGACCACACCTCGTACATGCGGACCGGGGCGCACGCGCTGCTGTTCCCCGCTGCATTCCTGTCCCTGTGCGTGCTGACCTTCGTCATGCTCGGCGAGGCCGTACGCGACGCACTCGACCCGAAGCTTCGATGAGGAGGCACAGCGAGTGACGGAAGTGCTTTCCGAGCAGGTGGGCAGCGGTTCCCGCAGCGGGGCTCTGCTGGAGGTGGACAACCTCCACGTGGAGTTCCACACCCGGGCGGGCGTGGCCAAGGCCGTCAACGGCGTGACCTACAGCGTGGACGCCGGCGAGACGCTCGCCGTGCTGGGCGAATCGGGCTCGGGCAAAAGCGTCACCGCCCAGACCATCATGGGCATCCTGGACATGCCCCCGGGAAAGATCACCGGCGGTGAGATCCGGTTCCGCGGCGTCGACCTGCTCAAGCTCCCCGAGGACCAGCGCAGGAAGATCCGCGGAGAGGGCATCTCCATGGTCTTCCAGGACGCGCTGTCCGCGCTGAACCCGGTCTTCCCCGTCGGCTGGCAGATCGCCGAGATGTTCCGCATGCACCGCGGCACGTCCCGGGCGGAGGCCAAGAAGAAGGCCATCGAGCTGATGGACCGGGTCAGGATCCCGGCCGCCAAGGACCGGGTGAACGACTTCCCGCACCAGTTCTCCGGCGGTATGCGGCAGCGCATCATGATCGCCATGGCGATCGCGCTCGACCCGGAGATCCTGATCGCCGACGAGCCGACCACCGCGCTCGACGTGACCGTCCAGGCCCAGATCATGGAGCTGCTCGCGGAGCTGCAGCGCGAAAGCAACATGGGCCTGATCCTGATCACCCACGACCTCGGCGTCGTCGCCGACGTCGCCGACAAGATCGCGGTCATGTACGGCGGCCGCATCGTCGAGCACGCCGAGGTGCACGACCTGTACAAGAACCCGGCCCACCCCTACTCGAAGGGGCTGCTGGAGTCCATCCCCCGGGTGGACCACAAGGGCCAGGAGCTGTACGCGATCAAGGGCATGCCGCCCAACCTGCTGGAGATGCCGTCGGGCTGCGCCTTCCACCCGCGGTGCCCGTACCGGCGGGAGACCTGCGAGACCGACGTTCCCCCGCTGTACACGATCAGCGGCACCCGCGGCAGCGCCTGCCACTACTGGAGGGAGGTCATCGATGAAGGCCAGCGCTGAGTCGATCCTCGAAGTCCGCGACCTGGTCAAGCACTTCCCGCTGACCCAGGGCATCATCGTCAAGCGGCAGATCGGCGCGATCAAGGCCGTCGACGGGGTCTCCTTCGACCTGCACCGCGGTGAGACGCTCGGCATCGTCGGCGAGTCGGGCTGCGGCAAGTCCACCCTGGCCAAGCTGCTGATGGCGCTGGAGCGGCCCACCTCGGGCTCGGTGCGCATCCACGGCAAGGACATCACCAAGGCCAAGGGCGCCGAGCTCAAGCGCATGCGCCGCAACATCCAGATGGTGATGCAGGACCCCTACACCTCGCTGAACCCGCGGATGACCGTCGGCGACATCGTGGGGGAGCCGTTCGAGATCCACCCGGACGTCGCGCCCAAGGGCGACCGGCGGCGCCGGGTGCAGGAGCTGCTCGAGGTGGTCGGCCTCAACCCCGACCACATCAACCGCTACCCGCACCAGTTCTCCGGCGGCCAGCGCCAGCGCATCGGCATCGCCCGCGGCCTGGCGCTCCAGCCTGAGATCATCATCTGCGACGAGCCGGTCTCCGCGCTCGACGTGTCGATCCAGGCCCAGGTGATGAATTTGCTGGAGCGGCTGCAGAACGAGTTCGGCCTGTCCTACATCTTCATCGCGCACGACCTGTCGGTGGTCCGCCACATCTCCGACCGGGTCGCGGTGATGTACCTCGGCAAGATCGTCGAGCTGGGGACCGACAGCGAGATCTACGACTCGCCGACCCATCCGTACACGCAGGCGCTGCTGTCGGCGGTGCCGGTGCCGGACCCGGAGGGCCGCGAGACCCGCCAGCGGATCATCCTCCAGGGTGACCCGCCCTCGCCGGCCAACCCGCCCTCGGGCTGCCACTTCCGCACCCGGTGCTGGAAGGCGCAGGACATCTGCGCCCAGCAGGTGCCCGTGCTCGAGCGGCGCCCGGGCAGCGACCACCCCAGCGCCTGCCACTTCGCGGAGGTCCGCGACGTGGTGAACGCCCAGTAGGACCGGCGGGTCAGCGCCCGGGCGACAGCCGTACGTGCGCGCCCGGGGGCAGACCCAGCCGGTCGGCGGCGTCCCCGGCGTTGACCGCCAGCGCCACCAGGCCGGCCGAGTCGGTGAACGCGACCATGTCGCCGGGCGGCACGGCGGTGAACGTCTCCCGGTACGGCATGGCCACTTGACGGCGGCCGAGCGACACGGTGAGCGTGTCGCCGAGCCGCACGCCGAGCTCGGCCAGGTCGGAGTTGGTGATCGACAACTGGACGTTGCCGTGCCGGTCCACCGACAGCACCTCGCCCTCGGCCGCGCCGTCCCGCACCCGGCAGGTCGGCGCGGGCAGGGTCACCAGGCGGTCCACCGGCATCGGCGGCCCCACGTCGGCGACCGTACGCCCGGCGCACAGGTGGGCGGCCACCGGGGCGAACAGGTCACGCCCCGGGAAGGTCGGGGAGACGTTTTCCAGGAACAGCTCCTTGTTCGTTATCTCGTAGGCGGCGTCGGCGCCTCCGGCGGCGCGGACGGCCCACGACAGGACGCCGTTGTCCGGGCCGAGGAACACCCGTCCCCCCGCCTCCACCGCGACCGGGCGCCGGTTCCCGCCCCCGGCGGGATCGACGACCGCGAGGTGGACGCCGGGCGGCAGGTAAGGCAGCGTCTGCGCGAGGATGGCCGCGCCGCGCCGTACGTCCCCGGCGGGGACGAGATGACCCACGTCGATGATCCGCGCCTGCGGTGCGATGCCCGCGATCACGCCGTGGCACGCGGCGACGAACCCGTCCTCCAGCCCGTAGTCGGTCAGAAGCGTGATTACAGAGCTCACACCTCGTGACACTACGTCCGTCCCGCCCGGCCTGAACACCCCGGGTTCGTCTCCTGGTCTTGGCATTACCATGGGACGGGCCCGCGAGCCGATCGAGGAGGAGCGGATGGACACCGAACCGGCCGGCGACGACGGGCCCGGCCTGTCTGACCGCGACCGCGAGATGCTCGCGTTCGAGCGCCGATGGTGGCGGTACGCGGGGGCCAAGGAGCAGGCGATCAGGGAGTCCTTCGGGATCTCCGCGACCCGGTACTACCAGTTACTCGGGGAGCTGATCGACCGGCCGGAGGCGCTGGAGCACGATCCCATGCTGGTCAAACGGCTGCGCCGGATGAGGGCCGGCCGCCGGCGGGACCGCGCGGCCCGCCGGTTCGGGATGAACCCCTGATCCTCGTGCACGTACGAGCCCCGTCGAGACGTACGCCCCGACTCTCTTGGGAGTGAGGTCATGACGCTGCCCGCGCACCCGGGATTCGACGCGATCGTCGCCGATCCGGGCGGCGCCGTGATCGGGCTCGACTACGACGGCACGCTCGCCCCGATCGTGCCCGACCCCGCCGCCGCCCGGGTGCATCGCGACGCGCCCGGCGTGCTGGCCGCCCTCGCCCGGCTGGTGGGCGCCGTCGTGATCGTCACCGGCCGTCCGCCACGCGCGGTTCTCGCCCTCGGAGGAGTGACCTGCGGGCCGGCCCTCGCCGGCGTGCCCGGCCTGGTGATCCTCGGGCACTACGGGCTTGAAG
>JADGHC010000744.1 GCA_019689655.1 Microbispora sp. | reverse complement strand
TTAATGTCATCTGGCTGATCTTCGCCGGCCTGTGGCTCGCATTAGGTTATGTCGCGGCGGGGATTATCTGCTGCGTCCTCATCGTCACCATCCCGTTCGGTATCGCGTCGTTCCGGATCGCGGGCTACGCGCTGTGGCCGTTCGGCCGGACCATCGCCGACAAGCCCTCCGCCGGCGCCTTATCGGTGATCGGCAACGTCATCTGGCTGCTCGTCGCCGGGATCTGGCTGGCGATCGGGCACATCGTCACCGCGATCCCGCTGTTCGTTTCGATCATCGGCATCCCGCTGGGAATCGCGAACCTCAAAATGATCCCGATCTCGCTGCTGCCGCTGGGCAAGGAGATCATCCCCGTACGCCACGGATAAGTAGCCGTCGGCTCCGGAGCGGGCGAGGGGAATTGACCCCGGCGTTTGTCGCATTGGGAATCTGGTAAATCGCCCGGCCGGGTCACATGTAAAGCTTGCGCTCGTCCTTGTATTCGGAGGTGATCTCGTCCGGGTCGATATCGCGCTGCTCCAACTCCTCGACACTTCGACGCCCGCTGAAACGTGCCACACCGAGGATCGGGGACATGGCACGAAGTCCCCGATGGCCGCTGACCCTTGCGTTGTGCAGCGGCTACTTCCTCGTCCTGCTCGATGTGACCGTCGTCAACGTCGCTGTCCCGCAGATCGGCGCCGAGCTGCGTACGGGAAGCGGCGGGCTGGCGTGGACGGTGGACGCTTACTCCGTGCCCCTGGCGGCGCTGTTGCTGGCCTCCGGCGCGATCGGCGATCTCGTCGGCCACCGCAAGGTCGTCCTGCTCGGTTTCGTCGGCTTCGGCGGGGCGTCCGTGCTGTGCGCCCTGGCACCGAGCATCGGCGTGCTCGTCGCGGCACGTGCGATCCAGGGCATCGGCGCGGCTCTCGTGCTGCCGGGCACGCTCGCACTGCTCGTCGACAACAGCCCGGACGAGACCTCCCGCAACAGGCTCGTCGGGGCGTGGGCGGCGATCGGCGGGGCCGCACTCCCGGCCGGCCCGGTCATCGGCGGGCTGCTGGTCCAAGCCGCCGGATGGCGGGCCGTGTTCTGGCTGAGCGTCCCGGTCATCACGCTTGCCCTCATCCCGGTCATCCGGCTGCCGGGGTCCGCGCTACGGTCGGTACGCAACGTGGACTGGGCGGGCGCCGCGCTGCTCGTGGCCACGCTGACCTGCTTCGTCACCGCGATCATCCAGGGTCCCGCCGCGCCGCGCGTGGCGGTGCCGTTCGCCGCGGTCGCGGTCTGCGCGCTCCTCGGCTTCCTCGTGCTCGAGCAGCGGGTGCCGCAACCACTGCTTCCGGTGCCGCGCGAGGCGCGGCGCCCGCTCGGGCTGGCGTCCCTGGTGGCCGGACTCATGAACCTGTGCGCGCTGGGAGCGCTTTTCGTGTTGACGCAGGTCTTCCAGACCGTGCACCGGCTGGACCCGCTTGCCGCGGGCGTTCTGACGCTCCCTGCGATGCTCCCGCTCCCGCTCTTCGGAGCACCGGCAGGCCGGCTTGCCACTCGCATCGGCGTATGGCGCGCCGCCGCTGTCGGCCTGCTCGTCGCCGCGGCCGGAATGGCCGGGATCGCAACCGACCTCACCACCACCGGAACCGGCTACATCGTCCTGGCGCTCTTCCTCGCCGTGTGGGGCACCGGCCTCGGCATCCTCACTCCGGCGATCGTCGCGGCAGCGCTGAAGGCGACGCCTCGCGCACCCGGTCTCGCCTCCGGTGCGAGCAACACCGCCCGGCAGACCGGCGGAGCGCTCGGCGTCGCGATCTTCGCCGCCGTCGGCGGGTCAGCGACCGCGCCCGACTTCAGCTCGAACTCGACCGTGCTGCTCATGAACGCGGCAGCGGCCTTCGTCCTCGCCGGCCTGCTCTGCCTCGGCGTCGCACGACACCGGCAACCCTCATGATCTGCGGCAACGGCCATGCGTGACCGTAGTCTCACCCTGCTTAATGGCCCGGCGATCGGAGCCTGATACAGAGAGCGGGACGGGCGGTCATGATGACCTTGTGGGATTGAGGACGAGTAGCCATAGTGCGCGCAGACGCGCATTTCCCGCCTTGCGCGCCGTCGACCCGTCCGAAGGGGAGCGCGCTTTGGTCTGCTCGGCTTGTCCCGGGTCGATGGCGGGCATGGTGATCGGGCCCGTTTACGGCCCGAGAGGAGCTGACGAATGCACGTTGAACCGTACGACAGTGGTTCTCCCGGGGCCTGGAAAGAGCGGTTGCGCCACGTTTACTGGATCGGCGGCGGGAGTGGCGCCGGAAAATCCACCATCGCGCGCCGCATCGCCGACCGGTACGGGATGCGTCTGTACGACACCGACGCGGTCATGCCCGACCACACCCGCCGCATGCCCGTGGAACAAGCTCCATACCTGAGCAGGTTCGTCGCCATGGACATGGACGAACGCTGGGTGACCAGAAGTC
>JADGHC010000743.1 GCA_019689655.1 Microbispora sp. | reverse complement strand
GCCTCGGCGTTCACCGGCCCGTCCGGGCGTCTCCGGCCCGCCCCGCCCGCACCCGCATCGCACGTATCGCCCGGCGCGCTTGCGCAGGTGCCGCGATCGGGGCGCGGCAGCGGGATCCGTACGGTGAAGACGGCGCCGCGGCAGTCCCCGTCACCCGTGCCGGTCTCGATGGAACCGCCCAGGCGCCGGACCGCCTGCCCCGCCATCGCGAGGCCGAGCCCCCGGCCGTCCCCCTTGGTGGACCAGCCGCGCCGGAACGCGTCCCGTACGGCACCGGGGTCGAGCCCGGGGCCGCTGTCGGCGACCCGGATCACGAACGTGCCGTCCTCGGCGCGCAGGTGGACGCGGACCCGGGCGGGCGGCGCGCCCTGCACGGCGGCGTCGATGGCGTTGTCGATGAGGTTGCCGAGGATGGTCACCAGGTCGCGGGCGTCGAGGGCGACGTCGTCGAGCTCGCTGTCCGGGCTGATGACGAGATCGACCCCGCGCTCGGCGGCGGCGGCGCTCTTGCCGAGCAGCAGCGCCGCGAGGACCGGTTCGCGGACCGCCCCCACCACCCGGTCGGTGAGCTGCTGGGCCGCCCGCAGCTCCGCCGTGGCGAACTCCACCGCCTCTTCGGGACGGCCCAGCTCCACGAGCGCGACGACCGTGTGCAGCCGGTTGGCCGCCTCGTGCGCGGCCGAGCGCAGCGACTCGGCGAAGCCGCGCTCGGCGTCGAGCTGCCCGGCGAGGGCCTGCAGCTCGGTGTGGTCGCGGAGCGTGACCACCGTGCCGAGCGAACGCGCCCCGGATCGGACCACGGCGGCGCTCGCCACCAGCACGCGATCCCCGGTCAGGTGGATCTCGTCGGATCGGCTCTCGCCGGAGCCGAGCATCTCGGCCAGCGAGGGCGACAGGTCCAGGTCGCGTACGTGGCGTCCCTCGGCGTCCCCGGGCAGGCCGAGCAGCTCGCGGGCGCCGTCGTTGGCGAGGGTCAGCCGGCCGTCCCGGTCGACCAGCAGCAGCCCCTCGCGTACCGCGTGCAGGATCGCGTTGTGGTACTCGTACATGCGGCTCAGCTCCGCCGGGCCCAGCCCGTGCGTCTGGCGACGCAGGCGGGCGCCCACCAGGTAGGCGCCGGCGATGCCCACCGCCAGGCCGAGCAGGCCGGGGAGCACGGCCGAGCCGATCTGCTCGCGCATCTCGGCGCTGATCTTCGCCACCGTGATCCCCGCGCTGACCAGCGCCCGCACCCTGCCGTCGGCGTCGCGTACGGGGGTGACGGCCCGTACGGACGGCCCCAGCGTGCCGGTGTAGGTCTCGGTGAACGTGTGCCCGGCCAGCGCGGGGGCCGTGGTGCCGAGGAAGTGCTTGCCGATCTGCAGAGGGTTGGGGTGGGTGTACCTGCGGCCCTCCGTGTTCATGATCGTGATGAAGTCGAGCCCGGCCTCCTTGCGCACCCGTTCCGCGTACGGCTGAAGCACGGTCGTGGGGTTGGGGTCGTCCAGCGCGTCGAGCACGGTCGGGGCGTCGGCCACGCTGATCGCCACCGCCCGGCTCGTCCTGGCCGCCTCGTCGTCGAGCATCTGGCGCGTGCGCAGGAAGCCGAGAAGGGTGGCGCCGGTCACGGTGATCCCGACGACCAGGATCTGCAGCACGAGCATCTGCCGGGCCAGGCTCCAGCGGCCGAGCCTGGCGGTCATCGTCGTCACGGCGTTCGCGTCCTCGATCCACATGCGGAGTTCCGGCGGGTCTCGCGGCCGGGGCCGCCGGTGAGAACCGCTGTGAACGAAACTTACGCAATAGTGACGGAGATCACTATGTTGCCGCATAGTCACCCACCAGACCGGATCCGAGCCCGCGTCGTCGCGGGCCGTACGAGGACGAGGAGGGTCGTGTGACGACCACACCGAGCCGTGTGGGCGACCGGGCGCACCGGGACCCCACCCGTTACCTATATCTGGCGGTGATCGTCGCGGTCATACTCGGGATCGCGGTGGGGCTGGCGGCCCCGGACGTGGGCGTCACGCTGAAACCGCTGGGCACGGCCTTCGTGAACCTGATCAAAATGATGATCAGCCCGGTCATCTTCTGCACGATCGTGCTCGGCGTCGGGTCGGTGGCCCAGGCCGCGAGGGTCGGCAAGGTGGGCGGCCTGGCCATCGGCTACTTCCTCGTGATGTCCACGGTGGCGCTGGCCATCGGCCTGCTGGTGGGCAACCTGCTGCACCCCGGCGACGGGCTCCAGCTCACCGACGAGCTGCGCAAGGCCGCCCAGGAGCAGGCGGCCAAGGGCGGGGAGAGCGACACCACGTCGTTCCTGCTCGGGATCATCCCGGAGACCTTCGTCTCGGCGTTCACCGAGGGCCAGGTGCTGCAGACCCTGCTGGTCGCGCTGCTGACCGGCTTCGCGCTGCAGGGGATGGGGGAGCGGGGCGCGCCCCTGCTGCGGGGGATCGGCCACCTGCAGCGG
>JADGHC010000076.1 GCA_019689655.1 Microbispora sp. | reverse complement strand
GCCCGGGCGCGCCCGGCGGCTCGTGCGCCGGCCCGGGCTCCCCGGGGCGGGGTCCGTCGGGACGGGCCGGTGCGGCGCCGCCGGGCAGGTTCTCCGGCGTGAGCGGCACCCGGACCGGACCCGACGGCGTCTCGATGATGCGCGAGGGCAGCGGCCCGGAGGGGATGTCGAGCGGCGGCAGCAGCCCCGCGGGCGTCGAGTCCTGCGGCGTCGGCACCGAGGACGGCGTCCCCGCCCGGCCCGGTAGCCCGGCGCCGTGGCTGTGCAGCACCCGCTCCAGCATCTCCGCGACCTGGGCGGCGGGCAGGCGGTCGGCCGGGTTCTTGCGCAGCAGGCCCTCGATGACCGGCAGCAGCGCGCCCGCCCGGCGCGGCGGGTTGGGCTCCTGCGTCAGCACCGCGCCGAGCACGGCGACCGCGTCCGGCCCCTCGTACGGCGGGCGGCCCTCCACGGCCGCGTACAGCGTCGCCCCGAACGACCACAGGTCGGCGGCGTGGGTGATGGGGCGGCCCTGCAGGCGCTCCGGCGGGATGTAGGCGGGCGAGCCCATGAGCAGCCCGGTCTGAGTGATCGTGACGTCGCCCTCGATGGCGGCGATGCCGAAGTCGGTGAGCACCACGCGGTCGGCGGTGAGCAGCACGTTGCCGGGCTTCACGTCCCGGTGGAGGATGCCGGCGGCATGGGCGTGGCGCAGCGCGTCGAGCACGCGGATGCCGATCTCGGCGGCCTGCACCACCGGCAGCGGCCCGCTCTGCCGTACGGCCTGTTCAAGGGACCAGGCACGGACGAGCTCCATGACGATCCACGGCCGCCCGTCCTCCTCGACGACGTCGTGGACGGTCACGATGCCGGGATGGCTCAGCCGGGCGGCCGAGCGTGCCTCGCGCAGCATGCGCCGATGGGCGGCCTGCGCGCCGGCGTGGTCGAGCCCGAACGGCAAAAGCAGTTCCTTGACCGCGACGTCCCGGTCCAGCAGCACGTCGTGAGCGTGCCAGACCATCCCCATGCCACCGCGGCCCACCGGGGACAGCAGCCGGTAGCGCCGGCCGACGAGACGCCCCTGCCCTTCGGGCACACCCCCGGCGGGGATTCGGCCCACAGGTCCCTGACCCTCTGGCATAGGGGGGACCATACCGAGCAGGCGATCGGTCGTCATATATAAGGTCCCCAATTCACGCTCGATCCGCAAGATCCCCCGATCGGACCGTGCGAATTGCATCGGTATCTGAGGCTGACGACGATATTACGGTCAAGCCACGGTCAAAGGGAATTCTTCCGCGGCCAGCGCGTCGAGCGCGGCGGTGAAGGCCTCGGCCGGCGGGCGGACCAGACCCGCTCCCACCTGCCCGGTTCCGGCGACCCGGCCCGCGATGCCGGTGTTGACGACCGGCAGCAGCCCGGTCCGGGCCACGAGCGCCACGTCGATCCCCGCCGGCGTGCCGCGGAAGCCCAGCCCGGGGATCTGGTACGCCGGGTGCTCGGCCACCGTGATCTCGTACATCGAGGTGGTGGCCGCCACGGCGTCGGACACCTCGCCCCCGACGAACCGGACGATCGCGGGGGCCGCCGCCATCGCGAAGCCGCCCAGGCCCGCAGTCTCGGTGATGGTGGAGTCGCCGATGTCGGGATTGGCGTCGTCCGGGCCGTATCCGCCCAGGTAGAGGCCGTCGGGCACGCCCGCGGGGCCGGTGAACCACCGGTCGCCGAGTCCGGACACCTGTATTCCGAAATCGGTTCCGTTGCGGGCCATCGCCACGACGAGGCTCGACCCGGGCACGCCGCGGGCGGCGTCGGCGCTGACTTTCGCCGCCGCCATTCCCGCGTTCAGGAAGAAATGATCGTTTCCGTTGATGAAACGCAGCACCTCGGCGGCGCGGCCGGGGTCGGCCTCCACCACCGCGGGCGCGATCTCGCGTACCAGCAGGGACGTCGCGGCGCGGTTGCGGTTGTGCAGTTCGTCGCCCATCTGCAGCGCCTGGGCGATGAGCGCGCGCAGGTCGAGCGGCCCGCACCGGCGCAGGGCCGCCGCCAGCACCGGTCCCAGCACCCCGCTCATCCAGCGCAGCCGCTCGATCACCTCGGGTCCGTACGCGCCGTAGCGCAAGACCTTGCCCAGGCCCTCGTTCAGGGAGCAGTACGCCGTGCCGCCGTGCTCGGCGTCGGTGACCTCCAGCATCCACATGGACGGGCTGACCACCCCCGCCATCGGGCCCACCGTCCGGTGGTGGTGGCAGGGGTCGAGGGTGATCCCCGCGCCGGAGGCCAGGCGATCCCGCGCCTCCTCCGGGGTGGCGGCCATCCCCTCGAACAGCATCGCCCCGATGAGCGCCCCCCGCATCGGGCCGGAGGCGCGTTCCCAGGTGATCGGCGGGCCGGCGTGGAAGAACTCCCCGGCGCGCAGGCCCAGGACCTCGGCCGCCGGGCGTACGCCGGTCAGCATGGGCCGGGCCGACAGCATCCGCCCGGCGGCGGTGGCGTTCGCCTCGGCGCGCCGGGGATCGGCGAGCACCCGGGCGAGGGCCGCGGAGGTGCCCGGCAGCGGGGGCCGCCAGTCGACCTCCCGCCGCGGCACGGCCTGCCGGTCCAGCGCCTCGCCCAGCATCCGCGTGCCCACGGTGATGACGCGCGGCTCGCCGTACAGCATGGAGAGGGTCATCGGGCTCCGATCCGGGTCGGCGCGGCCATGCCCGTCACCCGCCCGCCAGCAGGCGGGCGTGCCGGGCGGCCGCCGCGTTGGAGGTGAAGACCGCCGCCCCGGCCTCGTTCAGCCGGGCGGCCTGGGCGCGCAGCCCCTGCGGGTCGCCGTCGGTGCCGACGACGGCCACGACCACGTCCACGCCCCGGGCCGTCGCGTCGCGGACCGCGGGCGCGAGCCAGGAGGACGGGTCGGGGTCGGCGCCGTGCCCGAGCACGACGTCCATCAGCACGACGCCGGAGGCGACGCCGCGCAGCGCCTCCAGGCGCAGCGCCGGGTCGATCATGGGATGGGCCCGGCCGCGGGTGTAGGAGTCGTCGCCGAAGTCGGTGAACTCGCCTTCGCCGGCGAGCAGGGCGGCCTCCGCGCACAGCGTGCCGCCGGAGTACAGCCCGCGCAGGGCCCGGCGGGTGCCCGCGGCCCGATGCGCGGGAGCGGGCCAGGACGGCCACTCGGGCACCTCGCGGCCGAGGGCGCGCAGCACCTTCTCCGCCGCGGTGGTCAGGTCGTCCTCCCCCGGCCCGAGCAGCGCGTGGACGACCGGCGTCGCCAGGTCGAGGTCGCGTACGGCACGGGCCACCTCGGGAGCCGGGGGCTTGGAGATCAGCACGATCAGCTCGGTCGCGGGGTCCTCGTCGAGCGCGCGCAGCGCCTGCATCGCCGAGCGCCCGCCCACCTCGGCGGACAGGTCCCTGCCGCCGACGCCGAGCACGTGGGACACGCCCACGCCGGCGAGGTCGAGCAGGCTCGTCACCTGCTGGGCCCCGGTCCCCGAGGCGGCCACGACGCCGACCGGCCCGGGGCGCAGGACGTTGGCGAAGCCCAGACCGGCCCCGCCGACGACCGCGGTGCCGCAGTCGGGCCCCATCACGAGCACGCCCTTGGCCCGCGCCCGGTCCTTGAGCAGGATCTCCTGCTCCACCGGCACGTTGTCACTGAAGATCATCACCGAGAGCCCGGCCTCCACGGCGTCGAGGGCCTCCGCGAAGGCGTGCTCGCCCGGCACGCTCACCAGCACCAGGTTCGCCTCGAAGCCCCGCGCCGCCGACCGGGTGGTGCGCGGCGGGGCGGCCTCGCCCCGCGCGTCGCTCACCGGCGTCCGTGCGGCGAGCTGCCGCTCCAGTTCCGCGGCGGCGTCCTCCAGCTCCGCGGGAGAGGCGGCCCGGACCGCCACCAGCAGGTCCCCCGGCGTCGCGGGCGGCACCGCGAAGCCGAGATCGCGGGCGAGCCCGATGTTCAGCTCCGTGGCCATCGCCACGACGGCGACGGCCACCTCGGGCCGCTGCGTGAGCGCCCGGCTCACGCGCATCAGCGTCACGGAGTCGTGGTAGACCCCGGGACGCACCTCGACCAGGTCGTTCACTGGCCCTCCCGATGGGCGAGGACGGCGGACAGCCCGATCTGCACGCCCCACGCCAGGTCGGCGCCCGAGGTGTGGCCGAGGCGGAGCAGGCGGTGCACGGCCGGCTCGAGCGGCTGGCGCCCGGCCGCGCCGCGCAGCACCCCGATGACCTCCGGGATCGCCTCGCCCCGCGCGGCGCAGTGCAGCAGGGTCGCCGAGATGGGTGTGGTCCGGGTGCGGGCGTCGTAGGTGATCGCGGCGGCCAGCCAGTCCGCCAGCCACACGGCGCGCGACACCCCCGCCGCCCGCCCGAGGTGCCGCAGCGCGACCAGCAGGCCGGCGAGCATGTCGTCGCCGCTCGGCGTCAGCCCGGGGCCGAGGCCGATCAGCCGCTCGGCCGCGGTGATGGCGTCCACCAGCGAACCCGTCAGGCAGCCCCGTTCGAGCAGCGCCGGGGCGCCACCGGGGTCCAGCCCGGGCCGCCGGGGCGAGGCGGCGCGGACCCGGCGGAGCAGGCCGAGGGCGGGTGCGAGCCGTACGGGGTCGGTGCGGCCGAGCGGGGGAGCGGGGTCCCACCAGCGGCGCACCCGGATCGACACGCCGCCGATCTCGACGGAGCCCTCGCCGACCCAGGCGTCGTCGCCCGCCGACACGCCGGCGAGGCGTCCGGGGAGCACCACGGCGTTGGGCAGGCGGGTGGCCTCGCCGCAGACCACGGCGATGACGTGCGGCTCGGTCTCGCTCCGGATCTCCAGGTAGAGCGCGAGCGGGAAGGCCGCGAGCACCCTGGCCGGCCGCCGGGCCGCCTCCAGCGCGGGCCGTACGGCCACGCTCGCGGCGCCGCTCACGTAGGCGGACGCCGCCGGGGGGCGGGGCGCGGGCGACGCCGCCCGCCGCCCTCTCTGGCGCGTGCCAACACTCACCGGACCTCCCAAGCCAGTCGTTGCCGACGCTAAGCCTCGGTCTTCCTCCTCCGTACGGAGAAAGCTGCCAACAGTCGGCCGAATGCTTGGCTCTTCCTGACAGGACCGGCGTCGGGCACAATCGGCGTCAGACGCGCAGAGGACGTCGCGACCCCCGGAGACGGCATTGCACAACGACCCGGCACCGCCCGCGATGCGCCTGGCGAGCACAGGAACGATCCTCCACGGCGTTTCGGTGGGCGAGGTGCTCGGGGTCTCGTCGCTGGCGGACGCCCGCCTGATCGCCGGACGCAGCGGCCTCGGCCGCATCGTGCAGCGCCTCAACGTGATGGAGGTGCCCGACATCCTCGCCTGGGTGAAGCCGCACGAACTGCTGCTCACCACGGGCTACCCGCTGCGCAACACGCCGCAGTCGCTCGACCGGCTCGTGGCCGACCTCGACGAGCGCGGCCTCGCGGCGCTTGCGATCAAACTGGGGCGCTACCTGGACGAGCTTCCGGGGGAGATGGTCGAGCAGGCCGACCGGCTGGGCTTTCCGCTGATCCTGCTGCCCAACGACGTGGGCTTCGACGACATCCTCAACCAGGTGCTCACCGACATACTCAACCGCCAGGCGGCCATCCTCGCCCGTACGGAGGAGGCGCACCGGGCGCTGGTGCAGATCGTGCTGGCCGGGGGAGGGATGCGGGAGGTCACGGCCGAGGTCGCCGGGCTGCTGCAGGTGGCCGTGGGGGCGACCGACACCGCCGGCGACTTCCTCGCCACCGCGGGGGAGCCCGCGCAGGTGGCGCGGCTGCGGGAGATCAACGCGACCCTCGCGCGGACGCTGGCGGCACCGCCGGACGACGGGCACTACGCGGCGGTGCCGATCGTCGCGGGCGGGCACCACCACGGCAAGATCACGGCCTACAGCGCCAACGGCACGCTGACCCCCAGCGACATCGGCATCCTGGAGAGCGCCGCGACCGTCGCCGCGCTCGTGATCACCAAGCAGGAGGCGGTCACCGCCGTCGAGAGCAAGTACCGCGCCGACTTCCTGCGGGATGTGCTCACCGGCAGGGGCGGGCTGCGGGTGGCCGAGCGGGCCCGGGCATTCGGCTGGGACCTGGAGCGCCCGGTGAGCGTGCTGGTCGCGGAGATCGACCCGGACGCCGAGGAGCGGCCGCTCCAGGACCGCATGCTGGCCGCGTGGCAGGCGTCGGTGCGCAGGCACGACCCGCGCGGCGCGGTCGCGGGCTTCTCCCACGAGGTCGTGGCGATCGTCGGAGCTTCGGCCGACCCGGCCAAGGTGGCCAGGGACGCGCTGGCCGCCGTCTGCGACGGCACGTTCTCCACCGGCCTCAGCCGGGTCGCCTCCGGCGTGGACGCCCTGCCCGGTGCGTACGGCCAGGCGCTGAAGGCCGCCCGGGTGGGCCGCCAGCTCCACGGGGCGGGCGCGGTCGCCCACTTCGACGAGCTGGGGGTCTACCGGCTGCTGTCGCTGGTCAACGACACCGACGAGCTGCACGCCTTCGTCCGGGAGACCCTGGGGCCGCTGGCGGGGGACGACGACGCGGACAACGCCGACCTGCGCCGCACCCTGCAGGCGCTGCTCGAGACCAATCTCAACGTCGCCGAGACCGCGCGCCGGCTGCACTTCCACTACAACACCCTGCGCTACCGGATCGGGAAGCTGGAGCGCATGCTGGGCAACTTCACCGAGGACGCCCACCTGCGGCTCAACCTCACCCTCGCCCTGCACGTGCTGCGCATGCGCGGCATCTAGCCCGGCTGCCTAAGCTGGCCGGATGAACGACGCGAAAGCCCCGGCGATCACCTTCGAGCTGGACGGCGACCACATCCCGCTCTGCGATCTCCTCAAGTTCTGCCAGATCGCCGCCAGCGGCGGCGCGGCCAAGCACCTCGTCGCCGAGGGCCGGGTGCGCGTCGACGGACGCGTGGAGCTGCGCAAGGCCTGCAAGATCCGGGCGGGCCAGGTCGTCACCGGCGAGGGGTACACGATCCGCGTGGTCTGACGCCCCGGGGCTCGCCGGTTTGGCAGATCATGCCCATGTCAGTGGCGCATGCCAGTCCTACAGTGCCCCAAACGGTCAAGCAAGCGCCGTGAGGGACGCCTGCGGGGGGTGGCCGACCGGCCCACGGCCCAGTAGCAAGAGGGGCGCACATGGCTTTCAGATGGACAGTGCACGGCGACGGGAGAGGGCTGGCGGCCGGGGAGGTCGTCAGACCGGACGAGAGGCTGAGCTGGCCGCGGATGGTCGGAATCGGCGCCCAGCACGTGATCGCCATGTTCGGCGCGACCTTCGTGTTCCCGCTCGTCATGGGGCTGGACCCGAACACGGCCGTGATGATGTCGGGTGTCGCGACGATCCTGTTCCTGCTCATCACGCAGGGGCGCATCCCCAGCTACCTGGGCACGTCGGCGTCGTTCGTCGGCGGCGTGGTGGCCGTGCGGGAGATGTTCGGCGGCGACACCCCGGCGGCCGACCGGGTGGTGACCGGCGCCATCCTCGTCGCCGGCCTGGTGCTCGCCCTGTGCGGCGTGGCGATCCACGTGCTCGGCGTGCAGGTCATCCACCGGATCTTCCCGCCGGTCGTGACCGGCGCGGTGGTCATGCTGATCGGCTTCGGCCTGGCGTACGTGGTGGCCGACGTCTACTGGCCGCAGGACCCGTGGATCGCGCTGATCACGATGATCGCGACGTTCGTGTTCATCGTGTTGTTCCGCGGCTTCCTCGGCCGGATTGGCGTGCTGCTCGGGCTGGTCTTCGGGTTCGTGCTGTCCTGGCTGGCCGACAAGGTGTTCGGGAACATCACCGCCTACAACGCGGGCACCGGGAAGGTCGACACCCATCCCCGGGTGAGCTTCCAGGCCGTCGCCGACGCCGACTGGATCGGGCTGCCGCACTTCCACGCCCCGTCCATCCACGCGTCGGCGGCGCTGGTCGTGCTGCCCGCCGTGATCGCCCTGATCGCGGAGAACGTCGGCCACGTCAAGGCGGTGGGCCAGATGACCGGCGCCGACGTCGACCCCCAGATGGGCAAGGCGATCATCGCCGACGGCGTCGGCACTGTGGTCGCGACCGCCGTGGGCGGCTCGCCCACCACGACGTACGCCGAGAACATCGGCGTGATGGCGGCCACGCGGGTCTACTCGACGGCCGCCTACTACATCGCGGCGGTCATCGCGATCCTGTTCGGCCTGTGCCCCAAGTTCGGCGCCCTGGTCGCCGCCACGCCCGGCGGGGTGCTCGGCGGCGTCACGGTCATCCTGTACGGCATGATCGGGCTGCTCGGCGCGAAGATCTGGGTGGAGAACCGGGTGAACTTCGCCGACCCGGTGAACATGGTTCCGATCGGCGCGGGGATCATTCTCGCGATCGGGCCGGTCTCCCACCAGATCACCGGCGACTTCTCGCTCGCCGGGATCGCGTTCGGCACGATCGTGGTGCTCGCCGGCTATCACCTGCTCCGCGCCATCGCGGGGAGATCAGCGAAGGAGGTCACGGGTGAGGAGATCGGGCTCGAACGCGACTCCGCCGTCTGATCGGCGCGCACGGCCGCCCCGGCGGCCCGCCCCCGGCGGCCGGGCGGCCCGCGCGGCGAGGACCGGGACGCGGCGGACGACCCCGTGAAACCGCCCCCGTTCGAGTACCACGGCCCGGTCACCCTGGGCGAGGCGCTGGACGTGCTCGCCGAGGTGGGGCCGGACGGCAAGGTGCTGGCGGGCGGCCAGAGCCTGATCCCGCTGCTCAACATGCGCCTGGCCGCGCCCGCCCACCTCGTCGACGTGAACCGCGTGCCGGGCCTGGACGGGATCGAGGCCGGGCCCGCCGGCGTACGGGTCGGAGCCCTGGCCCGCCACGCCGCGGTGGAGCGCTCACCGCGGGCCGCCGCCGTGCAGCCGCTGCTGCGGCAGGCGCTGCGGCTGGTCGCCCATCCCGTGATCCGCAACCGCGGCACCGTGGTGGGCAGCCTCGTGCACGCCGACCCGGCCGCCGAGCTGCCCGCCGTCCTGGCCCTGCTCGGCGGCTCCGTACGGCTGGCGAGCCGGGGCGGGGAGCGGGAGATACCGGCCGCGCGGTTCTTCACCGGCCCGATGGAATCGGCGCTGCGGCCCGGCGAACTGGCCGTGTCGGCGTTCTTCCCGGCGCTGCCCGCCCGGTCGGGCACCGCCTTCCACGAGGTGGCCCGGCGGCACGGCGACTACGCGATGGCCGGGGTCGCCGCCGCCGTCACGCTGGACGAGGACTTCACGATCGCGGCGGCCCGCGTCGCCTGCGTGAGCGTGGGACCGGTCCCGGTGGTCGTGGACGTCACGGCCGCCTGCGGCCGGCGCCCCGCCTCGTCGGTGCCCTGGGACGCCGTGGCGGACGCCGTACGGGAAAGGATCGAGCCGGAGGGCGACATCCACGCGACGGCGGACTACCGGCGGCATCTGACCGGGGTGCTCGCCGTACGGGCGCTGCGGGACGCCGCCGGCGCCGCCCGCGGGGAGGAATCGTGAACGAGACGCGCCATCGTGTGACGCTGACGGTCAACGGGGTCGTGCGGGAGGCGACGGTGCCCGGGCGGCGGCTGCTGTCCGACTGCCTGCGCCACGACCTGGGCCTCACCGGCACCCACGTGGGCTGCGAGCACGGCGTGTGCGGCGCCTGCACGGTGCTGCTGGACGGCGAGCCGGTGCGGTCGTGCCTGACGCTCGCCGTCACCGTGGACGGCCACGAGATCACGACGGTGGAGGGGCTGGCGCGCGACGGCGAACCGTCGCCGGTCCAGCGGGCCTTCGCCGAGTGCCACGCCCTGCAGTGCGGGTTCTGCACGCCGGGGTTCCTGTGCACGCTCACCGCGTTCCTCCGGGACAACCCCGCGCCGACCGAGGAGGAGGCACTGGAGGCGGTGGCGGGCAACCTGTGCCGGTGCACGGGCTACCAGAACATCCTCAAGGCCGTCCACCGGGCGGCCGAGCTCCAGGCGGAGGAGGGCGGGGCATGACGACGAAGCTGTTCGGCGAGCCGGTCCGGCGGCGCGAGGACGCCCGGCTGATCACGGGCCGGGGGCGCTACCTCGACGACCTGGGCGCGGGCGCGCTGGCCGCGGCGTTCGTCAGGTCGCCGCACGCCCACGCCCGGATCCTCGACATCGACGTGTCGGCCGCCCTCGACGTGGACGGCCTGGTCGCGATCTACACGTGGGAGGACCTCCCGGGCGCGCTGGCCGAGCCGCTGCCGCTGCTCATCCCGCATCCCGCCCTCACCCACGGCCGTACGGCGTACCCGCTGGCCCGGGAGATCGTGCGGCACGTCGGCGAGCCGGTCGTGATGGTCGTCGCCCGCGACCGGTACGTCGCCGAGGACGCCTGCGCGCTGATCCGGGTCGACTACGAGATCCGCAAGCCGGTCGTGGGCGTCGAGGAGGCGGTGCGCGGCGTCCACCTCGTGCACGAGGACGTGCCGGGCAACGTCGGCGCGCACCTCGTCCAGGAGGTGCCGGGCCCGGGCGGCGTGACCGCGCGGGAGGTGATCGAGGCGGCCCCGCACCGGCTGGAGTTCCGCCTCGACATCGAGCGCAGCGCGAGCATGCCCCTGGAGGGGAGGGGCGTGTACGCCCGCTGGGACGCCGACGACGGGTCGCTGCGGGTGTACTCCTCCACGCAGACCTCCACCAGCGTGCGGATGGCGATCGCCGCCAGGCTCGGGCTGCCGCTGCCGAAGGTGGAGGTCATCGCGCCCGACGTCGGCGGCGGGTTCGGCGTCAAGATCGTGCATCCGTGGCCCGAGGAGCTCCTCGTGCCGTGGGCGGCCCGGCTGCTGAACCGGGAGGTCAAGTGGACCGAGGACCGCCGCGAGCACTTCGTCTCCTCCTCCCACGAGCGCGGCCAGGTCCAGCACGTGCGGGTCGGGTTCGACGACGACGGGCGCGTCCTCGGCCTGGACGTGGAGATCCTGCACGACCACGGCGCCTACACGCCGTACGGGATCATCGTGCCGATCATCACCTCGACCCAGCTCCTCGGGCCGTACAAGGTGGGGGCCTACCGGGTCGAGTTCTCCTCGGTCTACACCAACACCGTGCAGGTCACCCCGTACCGGGGCGCGGGCCGCCCGCAGGGCGTGTTCTGCATGGAGCGGACGATGGACCGCATCGCCGCCCACCTCGGGAAGGACCGTACGGAGGTCCGCGCGGCCAACTTCATCCAGCCGCACGAGTTCCCCTACGACCAGGGCATGACGTTCCAGGACGGGCGGCCGCTGATCTACGACAGCGGCGACTACCCCGAGGCGCTGCGCATGCTCAAGGAGCTGATCGGCTGGGACGACTTCCCCGCGATGAAGGCCGCGGCGGCGGCCGAGGGGCGCAGGCTCGGCATCGGCGTCGGCTGCTACGTCGAGGGCACCGGCGTCGGCCCGTACGAGGGCGGTCACGTGCAGATCACCTCCGACGGCCGGGTGCACGTGTCCACCGGCCTGACCTCGCAGGGGCAGGGCCACGAGACCGTGTTCGCGCAGATCGCCGCGACCGAGCTGGGCGTGCCGATCGAGAAGGTGTCCGTCGTCACCGGCGACACCCGGCGCTTCGGCTACGCCGTGGGCACCTTCGCCTCACGGGCCGCCGTGATGAGCGGCAACGCGATCGCCCTGGCCTGCCGCAAGGTCAGGGAGAAGGCGCTGCGGATCGCCGCGGAGGCGCTGGAGGCCGACCCGCGCGACCTGGAGATCACCGACGGGATGGTGCACGTCGCGGGGGTGCCGTCGGCGTCGATCCCGCTGGCGACCGTCGCCGTGCTGTCCAACCCGCTGCGGTACGCCTTCGACGAGGAGGCGCAGCGGGCCACGCAGTTCGCCGGGCCGGCCT
This sequence comes from Microbispora sp., assembly GCA_019689655.1. Classification (GTDB taxonomy): domain Bacteria; phylum Actinomycetota; class Actinomycetes; order Streptosporangiales; family Streptosporangiaceae; genus Microbispora. The sequence goes on along the minus strand of JADGHC010000076.1, from coordinate 3,923 downwards.
CCGGCGACCGGCCGCCGGTGGCCGAAGGGGAGGAGCCCGGCCTGGAGGGCCGCGGCTACTACTCGCCGGTCAGGTCCACCTTCGCCGCCGGCATGCACGCGGCGATCGTGGAGACCGACCCGGACACGGCCGAGATCAAGATCCTGCGGTACGCCGTCGTCCACGACTGCGGCAAGCTGATCAACCCGATGATCGTCGAGGGGCAGATCCACGGCGGGGTCGCCCAGGGCGTCGGCGGCGCGCTGTACGAGAAGATGGCCTACGACGAGCACGGCCAGTTGCTGAACGCCTCGTTCATGGACTTCCTGATGCCGTACGCCACCGAGGTGCCGCGCATCGAGACGGCCCACCTGGAGACGCCCTCGCCGCTGAACCCGCTGGGGATCAAGGGCGCGGGGGAGGCCGGGGTCATCCCCGTCTCGGCCGTCATCGCCTCCGCGGTCGAGGACGCCGAGGGCATCCCGATCACCGGGATGCCCATCTCCCCCTCCGACCTGTACGCCCTGCGCCGAAGCCGCTGAGCACCGTCAGAGTGCCGGAGTCACGTCCGTGTGCACGAAGTCGTCACCTTTGAACAGCAGCGGCTCCCGGCACTGTCTGGCGAGCGCGTAGGAGAAGCAGTCGCCGAAGTTCAGTCCTGCTTTGTGACCGCTTCCCTTGCCGTAGTCCCAGTAGGCCCGGCGCGCGGTCCGCGCCTGCTCGGGCGTGACCGGCATGATCTGCACCCTCATACGGGCAAGAAGGTCGTCCAGGAGCCGAGAGGCGGCGGGGTCGCGGGCACGCTCGACCACCGCGGCCAGCTCGACGTAGGTCGCCGCCGAGATACGTCGAGTCGGCGCATCCCTGATGGCTCTGGCCAGATCGACGGCGTCCGGCTCTCCGTTGATGATCGCAATGATCGCGCTGGTGTCGATGATCACAGCGGTAGCCCGGTCTCGGGGTCGTAGAGGAAGTCGCCGGACAGCTCGAGCCCGCCCACTCGCGCGCGAATCCTCGCGGCAAGGGCGAGGATGTCGTCTGTCATTGCGGCGTCCTCGGTCTGCTGGAGCTTCGCGAGCAGCCGCTCGTGCCGCTCCCGTAGGGCGGAGATGACGGCGGCGGTTTTGCTCTCACCAGTGAGCGCCCCGATCTCGGCCGCCAGTCGCTCGGCCTCGGGATTCTTGATGTTCAAGCTCACGGCCGCCCCTTTCTACCCTGTCTACCTTCGGATTCTACCCTTTCTGCCTGTCCCTGGTCAGGACACTCCGGCGGTGAGGCGCTTGCGGAAGACCCAGTAGGTCCAGGCCTGGTAGGCGATGACACCCGGCAGGGCGATCAGGCCGATCCAGGTGAGGATGGTCAGCGTGTACGGCGCCGAGGCCGCCTCGGCCAGCGTGAGCCCCGGCAGCGGAGCGGCATACAGCACGCCGAAGACGGTGGCCGTCGCCGCGGCGATCGCCGTGGCGGTCGCGGTGAAGGCCCAGCCCTCGCGGCGGCGCCACATCAGCGCCGCCCCGGCCGCCAGCGCGGCGGCGGCGAGCAGGGCCGTGCCCAGTGTCCACTGCGGTCCCCTGCCGGGCAGGGACGGCAGCGTGGCGGCCGCGGCCGGCACCACGCCGACGGCCGCGAGCAGGGCGGCGCGGCGGGCGCGGGCGCGGACCGCACCGGTCGTCTTGAGCGCCACGAACACCGCGCCGTGCAGCACGGCCACCCCCAGCGACAGGGCCCCGCCGAGCACGGTCGCCAGCGTCGTGCCGCACGTCATGTCGCCGAAGATCGCGCCCCACAGGAACGCCGGCAGCACGCTGCCGGTGACGATCCCGGCGTCGCACAGCGCGACCTCGCGCCGGGAGCCCACCTTGCCCCGCCACTCCAGGCCGACCCCGCGGACGATCAGGCCGGCGATGACGAGAAAGAGCGGCAGGTAGAAGGTGCTGAGCAGGCCGGAGTACCAGGCGGGGAAGGCGGCGAACATCGCACCGACCGCGGTGATCAGCCACACCTCGTTGCCGTCCCAGACCGGCCCGATGGTGCCGAGCACCTGCCTGCGGTCGGCCTCCGACCGCGACAGCAGCGGCAGCAGCGCGCCGACGCCGAAGTCGAACCCCTCCAGGACGAAGTAGCCCGTCCAGAGGAACGCGATCACGATGAACCAGAAGGTCGTCATCAGGTGGCTCCTCAGTACATGAGGGTCGGCGTGAGCCGCGCCTCGCCGGGCTGGGCGGGAGCGGCGGAGGGGGGCGTGCTCATGTCCGGCGGCAGCTCGGGGCCGGCCTTGACGTGCCGCACCAGCAGCACGCCCTCGGCCACCGCGAGCACGCCGTACAGGACCGTGAAGATCGCCAGGGTGGTCGCGACCTCGCCGAGCGAGACGCCGGGCGACACGCTGGCGGCCGTCATGAGCTCGCCCTGGACGGTCCACGGCTGCCGGCCGATCTCGCTGAGCAGCCAGCCGGCGATGATCGCGATGGTGGGCAGCGGGAGCGCCAGCACGCACAGGCGGGCGAACCAGGCGGGCACGGGCCTGGCCGCGCCTCCGCGCCGCTTCCGGGGCCGCCGGGTCAGCCACAGGCCGAGCACGGACAGGCCGGCCGTGGCCATGCCGAAGCCGATCATCACGCGGAACGACAAGTAGACGACCGGGAGGTCCGGCGTGTAGTCGGCCGGCCCGAAGGTCTTCTCGTACCGGGCCTGGATGTCGTCGACGCCCTGGACGGTCGCGGCGGGGTCGTGCGCGGCGAGCAGGCTGAGCAGGCCGGGCACCTCGACGCCGGGTGCGATGGTGAACGGCGCGTGTGCGGTGTCGTGGCGCAGGCCCTCCGCGGCGGCGAGCTTCATCGGCTGCTGCTCGCGTAGCAGCCGGGCGGACATGTCGCCGCTGCCCGCCACGACGACCCCCGCGATCGCCGTCATGACGAGCGCGGCGCGCAGGCTGGCCCGCCACATGCCCGGCAGGCGGCGGGCCGGCGTGGCGGCGTCCCCGGCGGCCGCACCGGCCGCGTCCCCATCCCGCCGGGGCCGCAGGGCGAGGCCGCGCTCGCGCAGGATGCGGTAGCCCGCGACGGCGATGACGAACCCGCCCGCCACGATGAACGAGGCGGCGACGACGTGCGGCACCTGGGCGAGGGCCGTGGGGTTGGTCAGCACCGCCCACAGGTCGGTCATCCTGGCCCTGCCGTCCACGACCTCGTAGCCGACCGGATGCTTCATCCACGCGTTGGCCGCGAGGATGAAGAACGCCGACAGGTTGGAGCCGATCACGGCCGCCCACAGGCAGGCCAGGTGGAGCCGCTTGGGCAGCCGGTCCCAGCCGAAGATCCACAGGCCGAGGAACGTCGACTCCAGGAAGAACGCGAGCAGCGCCTCCAGCGCGAGCGGCGCGCCGAACACGTCGCCGACGAAGGTCGAGTACTCGCTCCAGTTCATCCCGAACTGGAACTCCTGGACGATGCCGGTGACCACGCCCATGGCGAAGTTGATCAGAAACAGCTTGCCGAAGAACTTGGTGAGCCGGAGGTAGTGCTCTTTGCCCGTCCGCAGCCAGGCGGTCTGGAGGCCGGCGACGTAGACGCCCAGTCCGATGGTCAGCGGTACGAAGAGAAAGTGGTACACGGTGGTCACTCCGAACTGCCACCGTGCCAGGTCAAGCGCGTCCATGCCTCTCCCACGCCGTGAGCTCTACAGCTCGTAGTTCTACTACCAGTAGTACTACAAGCTGTAGAGCATTAGGGTCCCGTGGTGTGCGATCTTCGTCACAGCCGGGCGGCGCGCCGCCCGGGTCCCGCGGGTACCGCCGGTCCCGCCGGGAGCGCCTCCCGGAAAGGCGCGGGACCAGGATCGGCGAACGACGGCGAGCACCGCGTCCGCCGCCCGGCTGATTCGCCCGTACGCCACGCGGCCGACGGCACGGGCGGCGGGATCGGCGGGCGGGCGCGCGGGGGAAG
>JADGHC010000075.1 GCA_019689655.1 Microbispora sp. | reverse complement strand
GCCTGGGGGGGGCGGAGCGGCGCCCTCCCACCCCCCCGCCCGGCGCGGGTGCCGGGCGGGGTGCCGGGCGGGGCCGGGCTCACGTCCTGGGGTCACGAGGAGAGCGTCTGGCCCGCCAGGCCCTCCTGCGCGGTGAGCAGCGCGCGCAATTCCTCCGCACTCTCGCCGCATGCGGTCATGATCAAGCCCCGGTCCATCTCGACCCGGGACAGCGACCTGGTCAGCCGGGTCGCGTACCAGCGGCCGGCGTCGCTCCTCCAGATCGACCAGCGGCCGGCGTACTCGCTGCTCAGTTGTCTCCAGGCAGCGTCCTCGGCTGAGAACCGCACTCGTCACCACCTCCAGGCTCTGTGCCGGGAGACAACGATGTGCTCATCCGGACACGATTGGTAGTGAGAAGCGGTCTCCCCTTCTCCGGCCGCGCCGCCACCCCGCTCTCATGAAGATCTTCCGTCGGTTACGGTGACTTCACCACCACTTGATCCCCGTTCCTCCCGTACCACCCCGTGTCATGCCGAGCCACGGAACGGCGCTGGTATTAGACGGAGCTGGCACATTTTGGCGGACCTGCGGCGCGAGGCAAACGGTGCATCCCCACTCACACCGAACATGGTTTTACTCTCTTGCCAGACCGGGAGTCGGGGGAGAAATTCGAGAGGGTCGACACCGAGTGAAGGGAAGGCCCACTTATGCCCGAACTCCTACGTCTGCCGTTCGACCGGCCGGATGTCCTGGAGCTATCTCCCGGCTTCGGTGAACTGCGGGCAAGGGCACCGATCACCAAGGTCACGACTGCGACGGGAGACGAAGCGTGGCTCGTCACGGGCTACGAAGAAATTCGCCAGATATTCACCGATGACAGGTTCGGCCGCTCCCACCCCGACCCCGAGAACGCGCCTCGCCTGTCCAACAACGCCCTGCTCGGCGGGCCGATGGGCGATTACGCCACGGAGCGGTCCGTCCACAAGGAGATGCGCCGTCTGCTGGCCCCCGCATTCTCGGCCAGGCGCATGCGGCGCTTGTCGGACTGGATCGAGTCGCTGGTCGGGCAGTTGCTCGACGGACTCGCCGAGCAGGGACCGCCCGCGGACCTGCACGCGGGCCTGTCGCTCCCGCTGCCCATCCAGGTGATCTGTGAGCTCCTCGGCGTGCCGTACGAGGACAGGAGCAAATTCCGGTCCTTGGCCGAGGCGATGACGGACCTCAGCAACCCCGAGCGGTCCGCCACCGCCCGGATGGAGATGGACGCCTACACCTACGAGATCGTGAAGACCAAACGGGACGATCCGGGTGAGGACGTCTACTCGGACCTGGCGAAGGCCTCGCTTCCCGAGGACGACATCGCCAGGATCGCCGGCGGCCTGCTGTTCGCCGGCCATGAGACGACGGTCAACCAGATCGACTACGGCGTACTGCTGTTCCTCCGCAACCCCGCCCAGCGCGACGCGCTGCTGAACGACCCCTCCCTCCTGGACGGCGCGGTCGAGGAGATCATGCGGGTCGCCGCGCCGAGCGAACACGGCCTGGCGCGTTACGCGCACGAGGACGTCGAGATCGCAGGTGTGCGGATCCGGGCGGGCGAGCTGGTCATGCTGTCCATTTCGGCGGCCAACAGAGACGAGCGCGCCTTCCCCGACCCCGACACGTTCGACATCCGCCGACGCGATCCCGAGCCGCACGTCGGATTCGGCCACGGGCCGCACCACTGTATCGGCGCGTCGCTGGCGCGGATCGAACTACGCGCGGTCTTCGGCGCCCTGTTCACGCGCTTCCCCACACTGGCGCTCGCGATCCCGTACGAGGAGCTGAAGGCGCATACCGACAGGCTGACCGGAGGGTTCGACACGCTGCCCGTCAAGTGGTGAGCGGACGATCAGGAAACGGACACGGCCGCCTCTCCTCCCGTTCGAAGTGGATCCGAACGCGCATACCCTGCTCGCGCCGGTGAATCCGCACCAGATCGGCGAACTCGTCCACGAGAAGCAGGCCGCGTCCGAGGGTCGCATGGCCGGGCGGCGGCACCCGCCCGGCCGGCGAACCGAATGTCCGCGCGCAGCGGTGACCTCCGCGTACGGCGGGGACGGCCAGGTCTGACACTCAGCGCCGTCCCCGAGGCCGTTCCGGCAGGGGTCCGTCCAGGCGCCGGTCCCGCCCGACGTGAGGGCCGTGATCCGCTACAGCCATGTGCCCTTCAGTTCCGGCCGAGGTCCGCCCAGGCCGGTCCTGCCGACGTTTTCTAAGCTCCCGACGTTTCAGTGCTGACGTTGTTTCAGTGAGCCTTTTTCATCCTGAGTAGCGGTCGTCTTTGACGGCTTGCATGACGCGGCTGGCCTGAACGATCGGGGTGGGCGCGGTGAGCGCAGCAGCGGAGCTTTGACAGCAGCTTCCACGCTTTCAGGGGTGCGACGGCGGTCGGCCCGTCTCGTGCACCCATCCTGATCAGCGTGACCAGGATGAAAATGGCTCAGTCCTGACAAGGTTCCGGCGCTGCCGAGGTCCCGGTGCTGTCGAGGTCCCGGTGCTGTCGAGGTTCGGAACTGTCAGAAGGGCGGTTCCTCAAGTTCGCGCCTAACGAAGTCCCGCGTTTCCCGCTGGCGCCCGCCGTCCGGTTCCGGCGGTGTTGCTACTCCCGTGCCCGCTTGCGAAGCCTCCCGCGGAGGTGATGGCTCGGGGACCAAGGTCATGGTTGGTCCCTCCGGGAGATCATCGCGATCCCGGTGAGGCCCGAGGGCGGGCAGGCTGCGGGGCTCGGGATCGCAGGCAGGAATGATGATCTTCGGGAGGGGGCTGGGATAGCGGTGTCCCAGCGGGCTGGTCCAGATGACCAGGTGAGGACCGGCAGTGCTGACCCGCCAGCCGCCGTGATGCCGGGCACGGTGGTCATGGCGGCAGGCCAGGTGCAGGTTCTCCGCCTCCGTGAGTCCCCGCTCCGCCCACGGCAGGATGTGGTCCTGGTCGGTTCGGGTGGCGGGCGTGCGGCAGCCGGGCCAGGAGCAGACCCGGCCCCGGATTTGCACATACCGGCGTAACGCCGCACCGGCCTGACGCCGCCGTTCTGAATCCGCCGCGCCGTCCTCCCATCCCTCCGCTTGCCCATCGCCCGGGCCGTACATCCGACCACCCGCCTGGCCGTTCACCATGCCGTCTCCCCAGGCATCCGCCCGGCCGCCCGGCGAGCCACCCCGGTCGACGGCGTCCCCGTGGTCCCGCCGTCCGGTGATCTCGTCCCTGGTGCCGGCCTCGTCAGGGTTCTGCTTGACGGGGCCGCGTGCAGCGGCATTGTCGGGCACGGTGCCTTCACACGCAGCGACGCCCCGTCCAGTGATCAGAAGGGACGCGGCTCGGGCTGCCAGATCGGCGACGACCGGCGCCCATGCCCCGAGGGCGCCCGCGGGCCTGGCGGTGAGCATCCGCAGGTCGCTGAGGGTGATCTGTAGTTCAACGATGCCGCCACGGCGCCGGTCACGGGCTGGGCGGCTGCGGCCAGGGATGGTGGGGCGAGCCCGAGTGAGCCCGGTCAGGGCCAGGTGCCCGTTGTCGTAGCAGATGGCGTACCGCCACTCCCCGCCAAGCATGCCTGCGACGATGCGCCGGGCCAGGCGTGGGTGGATCACCCCCCAGCCGGGCAGACAGGCGGGATGCTCGTCGAGACCGAGCAGCGTGGTCAGCTCCGTCCGGATTTCGCGCACCGCCCACCCTCGGGCACCCGCCGAGGCACCAACGCACGCCGACGTAGGGGCTTGGGCATGCCTCACCCCCGCACCGCCGGGCTCGTCCCCGCCGCATTTGGCCCAATCATTGAGTGCGGGCACAGCACCTGCCCGCCGGGAGTGCGGGTATTTCCGCTCTTCACCACCGCCCGATACGGGCTCAGTATCTCTCCGCCGAGAACCCAGGCGATGCGGCTCTACACCACCCCCAGATACGGACGCACCAGTTGCCCGCCGGTCTGTAAGGCAGCGCCGCTCTTCACCACCGCCCGATGCGGCCTCAGCAGTTGCCGATTCCCGTGCTTCTGCCGAAGGTGAGCCCATCGGACGTGGGCCGCTCGAGGGCCACGCTCGGCCGGCCCCATCTCCAGGGCGGCGACACGTCTCAGCGTCGCCATCGTCTTCGACCGCCCGGCTGACGGCATCGGCGAGATCGTCGGCCGCATCAGAAGCGCCGGTGCTTCTGGCATCGCCGCCCGGGTGATCAAAGCCGCCGTCAAAGCAGCCATCGGCACCGCCACCGCCGCCTGAGCACGCGCCCCCACCGCCACCTGAAGAGGCGCCACGAGCGTCACCATCGTCGCCTGAGCACGCGCCACCGCCACCAGGGCGACCACGATCATCGCCGGAACCCACGCCACCATCAGGACCATCAGGACCATCAGGGCCATCGCTGCCGCCGACGCCGTTGTCACCGCCGGAGGTGTTGCCGGCGCCATCGCGCGGTGTGTGAGTGGCTTCGTCGTGCGGTGTGTGAGGGGCGTCGTGGAAGGGGTGGGTGAGGACGTAGGTGACAATCTCGTCGTCCGACATGCCCTCGAACGTGCCGTCCAGGCTGCCGAGAAAAAGGTCCACCCGAATGTGGTCGATCGGGCGACGGTCCCCGGCGCGCTTGCACGCCCGAGCCAGTTCATCAATCCGGTCGCACCCGGCCGCAGCGCGATCCAGCGGCAAATCCAGCCCGGACACCGTCGCGGTGCCGTCCTCGTTGCGGGTTCCCACCACCCGGCGACGGCGTACCGCCTCGGTATAGCGGCGCTCGGCCCAGGCGGGATCGATCGCCAATGCCATGCGCTGAATCCGCTCGATCAACTCCCCCACGGTCCAGGACGACGCTTGCGGCACCAGTTGATCGCACACCATGGCGGCCTGCTCGTCGGTCAATCCCAGAGTCCAGCGGACGAACGCCACCGCCCGGGGCTCGTCCAGGATTCCGGCCAGCATCGCCTCACCAAGGATCGGCAACCGGCGGTGCACGTTCCAGGCCAGCTCGAAGGTCGAATTCGCACGGCGGCGCGACCACACCAGCGCCGCTCGTGCCTCATCCGGGGCGAACTCGTCCGGCACCTCCAACCGTGCCACCTCGTCGCCGGAGAACGAGTCCCGCAGACCCACCTCCAGCAGGGCGTGCAAAAACCATGCCCGGGCGTGGCAGACCTGCCGGTAAGCCGCCTTGAGCACCTCTACTGTGTCGAACCCCGACACGCGCTCTACGTTCACCTCGGCCAGCAAGGCAGCCAATTCCGCACCCGGGGGTATCGCCGCGAGCCCGTCCGGGATCGGAACCGCGATGCGCGGCGAAGACACCGGCTCACCACCGGCACTCCCGCTGCCGGTCCCGCGAGCGCCTGCAACGCCATCAATCGCGTGACCGTCTCCACTGTGATCATCTCCGATGTGACCGTCTACGCCCCGACTGTCCATGACCTGGCCGTCCATGACCTGGCCGTCCATGACTTGGCGGTCCATGACATGGCGGTCCATGATCTGGCCGTCCACGGCGTGACTGTCTTCGGCCTGACCGTCTACGCCGGGCTCACCGCCGATACACATCTCGGCGTCGTCAGCGTCGACGTCCTTCCCGGCAACTTCGGCGGCGCCGCTTCCCGTCTTCCCACGGTCGTCTCCGGCATCGGGCGAGAGCCCCTGCCGACCGGTCACACCACATCCTCCGATACCGACCGCGCGAGCCGTACCCGACCCACGCGAGGAGGAACGATCCAAAACAGGTGAGGCAGCCGGCCGGCGAGGCGTGCGAGGTTGCGGCAACGTGGCATGTCTGGACGATCGCTTAAGCGCGCAGGGCGCGGCCGATCCCTCGGACCTGGAAGGCACGGACGTTTCCTGAGGCGCGGCGGGCACCGCCTGAAGCGCGGCGGGCGAGGAAGATCCCTGTGGGCCGGCCAAGGCAGCCGCAGCAGATGTGGGGCTCGGCATGGAGAGGCCGCCGCACGCCGGGGCTACCGGAGATGTGGGCACCCGAGCCGCCGAAGCCGTTGAAGACACTGACGACACCGGAAATGCCGGAGACGCCGACGGGCCGGGCATTGGAAGGCACTCCCTTCACAACCAGCAAGAAGTTCTTGGGTTCCCAGCCGCCCGGACCGGGACTTACTCACACGGGCTCGGCTACTTGATCACTCAGCGCAGATGCCACGAACCAGAACACCAAACAAGCTCACGCGATTACTTTTACTTTAACCGAACACATAATCGAATACAACCGCTGAACAGCACAAAGATGGGATCACAACCACCTCTATGACTCTCTACCGGCCCGCCGGCATCGCCCCGAACCTCGGCTGCCGCGAGCCGCCGGACCGATGTGACCACATCGGAAGACGCGGCCACATCGGGAAACGGAGCGGAAAACCAGGGAGGAGCAGCTCACTACCCGACAGCCGATGAGTCCTTACCGGCCCGTCGGCATGGCCCTAAACGAGGGCCCCGGACCACCGGACCGACGCCGGCCAGGTCAGGAAACGGTGTGCCGTCGACCGGCGACCTGGATCGCCTGCGGGGCACCGTGGGCGGCGCCGTCGGCGTAGCAGCCGGCGCCGTCCCGGCAGACGATCTGCACGCCGAGCCGGTCGCGCGGCCAGGCGGCCGGCGCATCGGCCGAGCGTTCGGGCAGCACGTCGGCCACCCGGCTGGTGGTGATGTCGATCAGGAGGGTGCCGTACGTGCGGCCGCGCCGCAGGACGAAGCCGCAGGGCGAAGCCGTCCGTCCCAGCACCCGGGGTCCATCGGTGGGTTCGGGGTCGGGCAGAGCTCGGATCAGCCGGATCAATGCCACACCACGGCAGGCCGCGCCACCGGCCCCGCGTCCGACAGCACCGCCAGATGCTGGCTGACCGCCCCCGGCGTCCCGTCGCACGCCCGCCGACGGGGCAGTCCGGCTGCCGGTGGGCAGTGCGGCAGGTGGTCCGCCGGAGTCCGCCGGCACAACGAGAAAACCCAGGCCGACCACGCCGACCTGGGCTTTCATTCTGTGCGCCGCCAGGGACTCGAACCCCGGACCCGCTGATTAAGAGTCAGCTGCTCTAACCAACTGAGCTAGCGGCGCTCGCGATGTCCGTAACCATAGCAGTCTCGGGCAGGTCGCGCACATCGCCAGTTGATCGAGATTCGGGTTCAGCTCCGCCAGGCGCCGCTGGAGAACGGCACCGGCTCGCCGCGCAGGCCCGGCCCGTCTCCCCACTTCGTGATGACGTACTGGATCGGGATGTGACCGAGGTCTCCGCTGACGGTCAACGTGTCCTCGTTCCACTTGGCGCCGGTGAGTTCGGCGAAGGTCTGACCGTCGATGTCCAGCATTACGCCTCTGTCCGACGGGATGCCAGGGCCGCGATCGCCGATGAAGAACTTGGCCCTCCGGCCCTTGTAAAAGATGTAGCCCTCGGTGCCGAGCGGCCAGCTCGGGCTGGCGAACAGCCCCTTCTGCATGGGCTTGCCGATTGCCGGCAGCCCCGTGTCACCCTGGCGGCCCGAGGAGTCGTCCCAGAAGTACGAGCCGGTGGTGCTGCCCTGGAACAGAATCTCCTCGTGCGCCGGAATGGCGAGGGAAAGATCGCGCACCGAGCCGGTGGCGGAAACGTTGGCGGCCTCCTTGACCGGCTGCTGCTCGACGGGCGCGGGCGCGGCGGCCACGAGGGACGTAGCGAGAGCTGCCGTACCGGCGAGCGTGGCCACGGCCTTGAGGCGTCGGCTGCCACCCAGGTCAAACAGAGTCTTCATGAGGGCTGGGGATCTTTCGTGAGACGACAGAGAATGGCCATGCGTCATCAGAGGGCGTGCATATAAGGCAGCCACAGAGACGGGCCACGTGTCCGGGGCCACGAAAAGCCGGTCACCCCGGAGGCGTGTGCGCAGAAGCTATGGCGATCGGCCGGAAGGCCGTTCGTGAGTCAGACGTGTGATCCGAAGTGCCTTGGCTCAGAGGTCGGTGTGGGGTCACCCACGGTGATCTCCTCTCCAAGTCCAATCCAGCCACCGGTCGGCGGCAAACAGGACACTACAGGACGAGTCAGGACGAAGCAAAGTAAAAGGCGCACAGCGCCCAGAAGATCTACCTCTGGGTTCGTTTACGCCAAGACGGAGCGGTGCCCCACTCCCCGCTTCTCGTGATGTTGACAGCGGGTGACGGACGTACGGCCCGTGCACGGCAAAGGACCAACGCCGTACGGCAAGAGACCCCAAAGGTAATCTCCGAGGACCCCCCTGGAAGGCCATCCGCGGCAAAAGCAGAGCCGACCACAGCCGCGAAGACCACGGTTTACGAAATACAAAGATCCTTTCCGATGGGGGCCGCAATAGTGATCACTCGCGACGAATGACCGCGCGGGCAGGAAAAGCACAAACGGCCGGCGGGGTGCACAGCAGGTCGATCCGACGTCCGGGCGAGCCGGCCGCGCCAAGCGGCTCCGGCGGCTTCGGACCCCGTTCGCAGGCCGGGCAAGGAGATCGGGGCGGCGAAGCGACAGGCCGCATGGGACACGGGCACGGCGATTGACACGCCACACGGGACATCGGCACGGCAGCGGACACGTCACGCGGGACACAGGCACGGCGAACGACACCTTCGCCGTGCCGACGTCCCCCGTGGCCTCCAAACCCACAACCCGCCGACCCCACACCGATCAGCTGCGGGTTACACCACTCGGCGGGACATCGCCCCTGTGACTATGACGCGGCCAGAGCGGTGTACGCCAAGGGCCCGGCGAGATCGCCTGTGGGCGGGGCGGCGAGCCGGGCCATGGAGCCCTCCGACAGGGAGCGGCGGTCGCCGACCCGGCGTTCGTCGTGGTGCCCGGCAAGGACGGCACCGGCCAGGCGGCCCAAAGCGACGGGGTTGGAAAAGACACCCACAACGCGGCGTTTGACCTCCCGGTTCGGCCGCTCCAGGGTCGGCCGACCAGATCCTCTTCGCGAGGAAACGGCGGGGAGGGCGGGGCCATGAGGCCACCGGGTGCGGACCCGGCGATCCGCAGCCCCTCCACACTTCCGAACGAATCCACTCGCCTCACAAAATCGGCGTTTTATCTCCCGGTTCGGCCGCTCCAGGGTCGGCCGACCAGATCCTCTTCGCGAGGAAACGGCGGGGAGGGCGGGGCCATGAGGCCACCGGGTGCGGACCCGGCGATCCGCAGCCCCTCCACACTTCCGAACGAATCCACTCGCCTCACAAAATCGGCGTTTTATCTCCCGGTTCGGCCGCTCCAGGGTCGGCCGACCAGATCCTCTTCGCGAGGAACAGGCAGCGGGGACGTCGGGGCCATGAGGACACCGGGTGCGGACCCGGCGATCCGCACCCCCTCCACACTCTGAAACTCGACCCAGAAAATGCCGGAGCCGGGCAGTCCCCCAACTGCCCGGCTCCGGATCAAAGCGGTTCCGCCAGACATGCCCTCCCCAAAGGCACCGGCGGGTCCCCCGCTTTCCGGACGCGGTTCCCCCATCCGCGTCCTTTATCAAGAAAGTCTGTCGGCCTCTCCCTAGGACCTGCTTCCACACTACAAGAGGCCTTGTCATGAAGTCGTCATAGGCAGGTTGATTTCCGGCCTACATCCGAACAGGCCTCGCCCATCCGTGCTACCTGCCGAGTTCCAGCCTAACCTCGGTGCCGTTCTGGAGCGACCGGCTCACGGTGCAGTGGCGCTCGTGCACCCGCTTGGCGACCGCCTCGAAGACCTCGCCGGAGTCCCCCGGTGCCAGCTCCACGTCGTACGTCACCGTGACCGAACGAAGCAGCGTCGGGCTCTCCTTCTCCGCGGAGACCTCGACGGCCAGCCGTACGAGCCGGTGGCCGCGCTTGGCGGTGAGCGGCTCGACGGTCATGATGTTGCAGCCGCCGACGGCGGCGAGCAGCAGCTCCACCGGGCTGAACAGGCCGTCGTCGGCACCGATCGCGATCTCGGCGCCACGCTCGTTGCGGGCGACAAATCCGTCCTCGGTCCGCTCGACGCGTACAGAGCCCATGACCTCACCCTACTGGCAGCGCCAGCCGGACGAGCGTGCCGCCACCGGGTGCGGGGCCGGCCGACACACTTCCACCGTGGCTGTCCACGACCTGGCCCACGATGGCCAGGCCCAGCCCCGACCCGGGCAGCGCCCGCGCCGAGGGCGCACGGTAGAAGCGGTCGAAGATGTGCGGCAGGTCTTCGGGGGAGATGCCCGAGCCGTGATCGCGCACCGTCAGCACGCCGCCCCGCAGCGTCACCTCGACCCTGCTGCCGGCGGGGCTGTACTTGGCCGCGTTGTCGAGCAGGTTGGCGACGGCCCTGGCGAGCCGGTCGGGCACGCCCCGCACCACCGTGGGCTCCAAGGTCACGGAGTACGTCGTCGACGGCCAGTGGCGGGAGGCCCGGGCGACCTCCCGCTCCACGAGCTCGTCGAGGCGTACGCTCTCCACGAGTACGGCGGGCTCTTCGTCACGGGCCAGCTCGACCACGTCGGAGACGAGCGCCGTGAGCTCCTCGATGCCGCTCATCACGGCCCGGCTCACCTCCTCGCGGACCTCCCGCGGCAGGTTGCCGCGCATCAGCAGCTCGACGTTGGTCCGTACGGCGGTGAGCGGGGTGCGCAGTTCGTGGGAGGCGTCGGCGACGAGACGCTTCTGCGACTTCACGGAGCGTTCCAACGCGTCGAGCATGGCGTTGAAGCTACGCGCCAGGCTGCTCAGCTCGTCGTCTCCCGCCACGTCGATACGGGTGGTCAGATCCCGGGTGGTGGCCACCCGCCCCGCGGCGTCCTTGAGCGCGTTGACCGGGCGCAGCGCCGCCCGGGCGGCCAGCCAGCCGAGCGCCCCGGACAACACCACGCCGCCGAGCGCCACGGCCACGAAGGGCCAGCCGAGGTCGTCCACGTCGGCGAGCGCGGCCAGCACGCCGTTCGGGGGCCGGTCGCCGTAGCCGCCGTAGTCGCCGTATTCGGCGTAGTTCTCGTACGACCCGTAATGGTCCATCGCCCAGTCCACCCGGCGGCAGGTGATGAAGTAGGCGGCCACCATCACGACGATCACGCTCACCGCGCCGGCCAGCGCGGAGGCCAGCGCGAGGCGCCAGCGGAGCTTCATCATTCCTCCCCGGTGCCGGAAGGAGCAGCGGGTTCCCTGAGCACGTACCCGAGGCCGTGGACGGTGTGGATCAGCCGCGGCTCGCCCCCGGCCTCGGTCTTCTTGCGCAGGTAACCGATGTAGACCTCCAGCGGGTTGGACCCGGGCCGGAAGCCGTAGCCCCAGATGCGCTCGAGGATGACCTGCCGGGTGAGCACCTGGCCGCCGTTGCGGATCAGCAGGTCGAGCAGGGCGTACTCAGTCCTGGTCAGGTCGATGAGCCGCCGGCCGCGCCGGGCCTGCCTGCTGTCGGGCAGCAGCACCAGATCGGCGAAGCCGGCCTCCGGGGGCGGCGCGGCCCGGCGCAGCAGGGCGCGTACCCGCGCGAACAGCTCCTCCAGCGCGAACGGCTTCACCAGGTAGTCGTCGGCGCCCGCGTCGAGGCCGGCCACCTTGTCGCCGATGCCGTCAAGCGCGGTCAGCATGAGCACGGGCAGCCGGTTGCCGTCGTCGCGTAACGTACGGCAGACCTCGATGCCGTCCATGCCGGGCATGAGTACATCAAGCACCACGAGGTCGGGCGTCCCGCCGTCGATGGCTTCGAGCGCGTCCGGGCCGTCACCGGCGGTCGCCACGCCGTATCCCTCGACGCGCAGGGCTCGCGCGATCGCGTCGCGGACTTCGGGTTCGTCGTCCACGACGAGTACCTGTGCCTTGACCACGCCCGCCATTGTGACGTGCGGATATGAGAGGTTGCTGAGCGCGTCCCGGGCGGCGGGGCGCCGCCGGCCGACGGGGTCCGGCGGGACAAGGCAACCGGCCGGGCGCACCCCATGAACGGCGGAACGGATCAGACAGCGGGACGCCGCACATGGCCCGGGAACCCGCGTACGGCGGGCCGGGTCAGCCGGCGGGGTCGGCGGCGGGACGCCGCGGACGGCCGGGCGGCTCAGGCGTCGGGGTGTTTGGACAGATAGTCGACGTAGACCGGCCGGAGCGCGTCGCCGAGCTCGCCCTCGCCCGCCGCCATCGCGTCGCTGAGCAGCGCCGAGACCCTGCTGAGGTCGTTCGCGGTCTCATTGCTGTTGCCGCTGGCGGCCTCGGCCGCGGGGATGACCTTCAGCAGCTCCCACAGGAACCCCAAGTCGCCGTGCCGTACGGCGTAGCGCACGGCGCGGTCGTGAAGTTCCTTCGCGGGGAGCGATTCGAGCTCTTCCACGTCCATTCGATCTCACCCCCAACTCATCGGTTTCCCCCGGGTTTGCCGCTTATACCCCCGCCACGGGAGAAAGACCGCCGGAGGCGAACCCGGTTTTTGCCGCCCATCCCGTACGTCCGGTGCGAGGCCGCCGGTTCCGGGCATATGGGGGCGCGCATTCTTTGCCGTGCCGTGGAAGGATTCTTAAGGTGAAGGTCATACTCAAGATCATTGTGGTGGCCGCGGCCCTGTGGGCGTCCACCAAGCTGGTGGACGGCATCACCGTCAGCGCCGAATCCACCGCCAAGCAGATCGGCACCCTCCTCGCGGTCGCGCTGATCTTCGGCCTCGTGAACGCCGTCATCAAGCCGGTGATCAAAACGATCGGCTGCGCGTTCTACGTGCTCACGCTCGGGTTGTTCGCCTTGGTGGTGAACGCCGCCCTGCTGCTGCTCACGAGCTGGCTCGCCGGGAAGCTCGACCTCCCCTTCCACGTCGACGGCTTCATGGCCGCCTTCTGGGGCGCCATCGTCGTCGGCGTGATCAGCTGGCTCCTCAACATGTTCATCCCCGACAACGACTGACCGGTCTCAGGGGCGGGCGTCCACTCCGCCCCCTGGGCCACGCCCGGCCATATTGCATGTATTCTGAGTAGGAAATTAGGGCTACTCGGAGAGGCCGGGCCGATGAGCGTGGACGTGCACCAGCACCTGTGGACTCCCTCCCTCGTCGACGCGCTGCGCCGCCGCACCCGCCCGCCGTACCTGAACGGGTGGACGCTCGTGCTGGACGGCGAGCCCCCGTACGAGGCGGATCCGGCCGACCACGACGTGGAGATCCGGCGCAAGCGCAACGCGCACCTCGACCTCGCCCTCGTGTCCCTGTCGAGCCCGCTCGGGATCGAGCACCTGCCGCCCGAGGAGGCCTGGCCGCTCATCGACGCCTATCACGACGACGCCCGCGCGCTGCCCGCGCCGTTCGGCGCCTGGGCCGCCGCCCCGGTCACCGACCCCGATCCCGTACGGCTCGCCCGCGCCCTCGACCGGGGCTTCGCCGGGCTGCAGCTTCCGGCGACGGCCCTCGGGGACGCCCGGGGGCTGGCCCTGGTCGCCCCGCTGCTCGACGTGCTGGAAGAGCGCGGCCTGCCGCTGTTCGTCCACCCGGGCCCCGCCGCCGCGTCCGGCCCCGCCTGGTGGGCCGCCGTCGTGCCGTACGTGCAGCAGATGCACGCCGCCTGGTACGCGTTCGAGGCGTTCGGACGGCCCCGGCACCCCCGGCTCAAGGTGTGCTTCGCGCTGCTGGCCGGGCTGGCCCCGCTGCACCGGGAACGCCTGCTCAGCCGGGGTGCCGCCGGGCGCGGCCTGGTGGATCCCGATCTGTTCCTCGAGACGTCGTCCTATGGTTCCCGGGCCGCCGACGCGGTGATCCGCGAACTCGGGATCGACGTCGTCGTCGCCGGAAGCGACCAGCCGTACGCCGAATCGGCCTGGCCGGACCCCGGCGACCCGGCGCAACGCGCCGTCGATCACGCCGTACGCGTGGCCAACCCCGGCCGCCTGCTATCCCGGAAGGAGTCGCAGCGATGAGTACGCCCACGGTCCGGGAAGGCGCGCTCTGCGCCTCCCTCGCCGACCTGCCCGCCCGCGCGCTCGACCGGCGCGAGCTGCTCGCCCTGGTGGAGGACCTGGCCGCCCGGCCCGAGCTGTGGCGTCACCACGTCGGCTTCGAGGGCGCGGAGGGCGGGGGACGCCACTACGTCTGTTTGCACCGCGACGCGTACGTGGACGTGTGGCTGCTGTGCTGGCGGCCCGGGGACGACACCGGCTGGCACGACCACGACGTCTCCTCCGGCGCGGTCCGCGTCGTGGCCGGCGAGCTGAAGGAGTCCAACCCGCGCATCGGCGGAGCCCACCTGGAGACGAAGGTCGTGGCGGGCGAGGCGTTCTCCTTCGGCCCCGACCACATCCACCGGCTGACCGGCGAGGCGGAGGGGTCGGTCTCGATCCACGCGTACTCGCCACCACTGTGGCGGTTGGGGCAGTACTCCATCACCGAGGACGGGGTCATGCGCCGCCTTTCGGTCGGGTACGCGGACGAATTGCGCCCGGTCGACCCTGCTTAGGACACTGCATGTAGTTCGGCCATCACCGCTGGTGACGCTAGGCTGATCCCATGACCAGCGTGCTCGATGACTGGCTCCAGCCCCGTCCGGAAGGCGGGGCCGGAGGCATCTCCGATCGGCTGTCCCGGCTCCGTCCCGCCCCCGGCGAGCGGGACGGCGGGGCAGGCGCCGATCCCGGCCTCGTCCCCACGGCCGCGCAGACCCGCTTCCACGAACGCGTAACGTACGGCCTGCGCACGGCGCTCAACACGCAGGTTCCGGGCGATCTGGTGGCGGTCAGCCGGATGGACATCCTGCTGGGGCCGCAGCGGCGGGCCCGTCCCGACGTGTCGCTGGTGGACGACCTCGCCGCCGCCGACGACCGCAGGACCTGCTACCTCGCCGAAGAGGTGCGCCTGGTCGTCGAGGTCGTCGGCCCCGACTCGGCCGACCGGGACCGCGACGTGTGGCCGCGGTACTACGCGGCGGCCGGCATCCCGTACTTCTGGCGCGTCGAGAGCACCGAAGGCCGCCCCTTCGTCTACTCCTTCGCACTCGGCGCCGACGGCGCCGGATACCAGGTGACCGGCGTCCACCACACCCGCCTCACGGTGGACGTCCCCTTCCCCATCGACATCGATCTCGAACGGCTGCCGCGCTGACTACCTCGGCACCGGGCGGCCTGCCAGCACACCCGACGCCAACTGAAGGACGCACGCCCCCAGCCCGGCGAGCAGGGGTATGGTCCAGCCGCCGGACAGCTCATGGAGCAGGCCGAACACGAGCGGCCCGACCGCGGCCAGCACGTAGCCGCTCGACTGGGCGACCGCGGACAACGCCGTCACCGAGGCCGGATCCGGCGCCCGCAGCGTGATGATCAGCAGGGCGAGCGCGATCGAGGCCCCCTGACCGAGCCCGAGGACGATCATCCACAGCCACGGCACGGTGGTGGGCGCGAGCAGCACCCCGAGATATCCGCCGATGGTCAGCAGCGCGGCCACCGCCACATGCGGCGCCTGGGAACGGGCCCGGCCCGCGTGCAGCGGAACGAGCAGCGCCGAGGCGATCTGCACGAGGTTCGTCAAGCCCAGCAGATATCCCGCCTCGTCCGCGGCCAGACCGGCGGCCTGGAACACGGTGGGCAGCCAGGCCAGCACGACGTAGAAGGTCAGCGATTGCAGGCCCATGAACACCATGACCGACCAGGTCGCCGGCGTGCGGAGCAGGGACGCGTACGGCCGGTGGGCGCGGTCGCCGCGCGCCGCCGGGGGAACCGCCGCCGGGGCCGTCTCCGCCGGGGGAACCGCCGGCCGGGCCGCCTGCGCCCCGGCGGGTGACAGAGGGCCCGGCGAGACCGGCCTCGCGGCCGCGGGCGCCCCCCCCGCCCCCGCCACCCCCGCGCGC
>JADGHC010000742.1 GCA_019689655.1 Microbispora sp. | reverse complement strand
GGGTGATGGGGGCGTTCGACGAGAACACCCCCGCCTCCGCCCCCCCACCCCCCCCGGGCGGGGGGCGGGGCGGCGTCATTGTTCTCCGGCGGCACCTCGTTCTCCGGCGGCACCTCGTTCTCCGGCGGCACCTCGCCGCGGGTGCCGCCCCCGCCCACGGCGGTCCCTCACCGGCGCGCGTATCTCCGGGGTGATCGCCCGGGTGCACCGGTGCCTTCGGCGGTGTGCCATGACCGATCTCCGGGCGCGTCCGGTGTCGCGCCGGCGGCTCGCCCGGGCTCCTCCCCCGCCTCGCGATCGATTGCTCCGCCCGGCGAATCATGTCGGTCGCGGCACTAGGCTGATTTCGTGACCAGCGAGGAGACCCTGTCCTTCTACGAGGCGGTCGGCGGCGAGAAGACCTTCGAAAGGCTCGTCCGCCGGTTCTATGAGGGCGTCGCCAACGACCCGCTGCTGCGCCCGATGTACCCGGAAGAGGACCTCACCGGAGCGGAGGAGCGGCTGCGCCTGTTCCTCATGCAGTATTGGGGCGGCCCGAAGACCTACAGCGAGCGGCGCGGCCATCCCCGGCTGCGGATGCGCCACATGCCGTTCGTGATCGGCGAGGCGGAGCGGGACGCCTGGCTGCGGCACATGCGCGACGCCGTGGATTCCCTCGAACTGCCGGCCGAGTACGAAAAGCAGCTGTGGGACTACCTCGTCTACGCCGCCCACAGCATGGTCAACGCATAAGCAACGCAAACAGCGGGCAGCCCAAGCTCATGGAAACAACCCCCTGGTGGCGCGATGCCGTCGTCTACGAAATCTACGTGCGCAGCTTCGCCGACGCCTCCGGCGACGGCATCGGCGACCTGGCGGGGATCCGCGACCGCCTGCCGTACCTCGCCGAGCTCGGCGTCGACGCGATCTGGCTGACCCCCTTCTATCCCTCCCCCATGGCCGACGGCGGCTATGACGTCGCCGACTACCGCGACGTCGATCCGCTGTTCGGGTCGCTGGCCGATTTCGACGCCCTGATCGAGGACGCGCACGCGCACGGCCTGCGGCTGATGGTGGACATCGTGCCAAACCACAGCTCATCGGCCCATCCCTGGTTCCAGAAGGCCCTGGCGTCCCCCAGAGGCTCCCAGGAGCGCGCGCGGTACATGTTCCGGGACGGCGGCCCGGAGGGCGGTGGAAGCGGCCACGGCGAGCCGAACAACTGGCTGTCCACCTTCGGGGGTCCGGCGTGGACGCAGGTGCCGGACGGACAGTGGTATCTCCACCTGTTCGCGCCCGAGCAGCCCGACTTCAACTGGCGCAACCCGGAGGTGCGCGAGGAGTTCCTCGACATCCTGCGGTTCTGGCTCGACCGGGGCGTGGACGGCTTCCGGATCGACGTCGCGATGGGCCTGATCAAGGCCGCCGGGCTGCCCGACACCGAGCCGGGCTTCACCTCGACGTCGCCGATCTGGAGCCAGCCGGAGGTGCACGACATCTACCGGGAGTGGCGGCGGTTGCTCGACTCCTATCCCGGCACCCGCGTCGCCGTCGGCGAGGTCTGGACCGACTCGGCCGAGGACCTCGCGCTGTACGTACGGCCGGACGAGCTGCACCAGAGCTTCAACTTCGCCTGGCTGGAGGCCCCGTGGTCGGCCACCGCCTTCCGCACGGTCATCGACGACACGCTCAAGGCCGTCGCCGCGCCGACCTGGGTGCTGTCCAACCACGACGTCGTCCGGCACGTGACCCGCTACGGCCAGGGGTCGCTCGACCCCGGGGCCGGGCTGGCACGGGCCCGCGCGGCGTTGCTCGCCATGCTCGCCCTGCCGGGGTCGGCCTACCTCTACCAGGGCGAGGAGCTCGGGCTGCCCGAGGTCACCGACCTGCCGCCAGAGGTCCGGCAGGACCCGGTCTTCAAGCGCTCCAACGGCGAGCAGCCGGGCCGGGACGGCTGCCGGGTGCCGCTGCCGTGGTCGGGCACCGAGCCGCCGTACGGCTTCGGGCCGGGCGGGTCCTGGCTGCCGCAGCCGGCCGGCTGGGCGGACCTGACCATCGAGCGCCAGCTCGCGGACCCGTCCTCCACACTGTGGTTCTACCGCCGGGCCCTGGAGACGCGCCGGAAGTTGCGGGGGTCGCTCCCCGGCACGCTGACGTGGCTGGACTCGCCCGAGGAGACGCTGTTCTTCCGGCGGGGACGGCTGACCTGCGTGGTCAACTGTGGTGAGGGCGCGGTCGCGCTGCCGCCGCACGACCGGGTGCTGATCGCCAGCGGCCCGCTCGACGGCGGCCTTCTGCCCGCCGACACCGCGGCCTGGCTGCTCACCGGCTGACCTTCACCCCCGGCCGCGCCGGGTCATCGCGCCCGCGGGCGGCGGCCCGGGGCTCCTTCGCGAACGCGCCGGGGCCCTGCGCACATGTCGAGGCCTTGCGAACGCGCCGTGGCTTTGCCGGACGCGCCGTGGCTTTGCCGGACGCGCC
>JADGHC010000074.1 GCA_019689655.1 Microbispora sp. | reverse complement strand
GTGGGCGCGTAGTTGTTTATATGATCCAGGCCGGGACTCGCGCAACAGGGCCGCCAGCCGCGCCACCTCCGCCTCACGGCCCACGAACGTCGTGGCCGGCGCCCACACCCTGCCCGTACGCCGGCCCGGGCCGCCGGCCGGGCCGTCGGCCGCGCCGCTGACGGCATCATCGGCGGGGCGGGTGACGCCGGACCCCGCGGGTCCTTCCCCGGCGGTGTCCCCCGTGTCCCGGGCGCCGTACGTCCGGCCCGCCGCCGCGGGCGCCGCCGGGGCGCCGCGCAGCACGTCGAGATGGGCGGCGCGCAGCTCCGGGCCGGGATCGACGCCGAGTTCGTCCGACAGCGCCCGCCGGACCCGCTCGAACACCTCCAGCGCCTCCGCCTGCCTGCCCGAGCGGGCGAGCGCGCGCATGGCCAGCGCGGACAACCGCTCCCGCAGCGGGTGGGCGGCCACCTCGGCGGACAGGTCCACCTCACGGCCCAGCGCGAGATACGCGGCGGCACGGGCCTCGACCACGGCCAGCCGCCGTTCCTCCAGCCGGGTGGCCGCGGCCGACAGGTATGGCGTCGCGGGCAGGCCGGTCAGCGCGGGACCGCGCCACAACGCCAGCGCCTCGTCCAGCTCCGCCGCCTCGGCGTCCGTCGCCTCGTCCGGCAGCGTCCCCATCGCGTACGGCAGGGTCAGCCGCATGAACACGTGGGCGTCGACCAGGTCCGGATCGACGTCGAGCAGGTATCCGCCGTCGCGCCACACGACCGCGCCGGGCCGTCCCAGTGCCGCGCGCAGGCGCTTCACCAGCGTCTGCAGAGCGTTCGCGGCGTTGGCCGGCGGGTCGTCCGCCCACAGCGCGTCCACGAGCCGGCCGGCCGGGACGAGGCGGCCGGGCCGCAGGGCCAGCACGGCCAGCAGCGCGCGCACGCGCGCGCCCGCGACGGCGACCGGAGCCCCGTCGTCCCCGAGAACCTCGAACGCGCCGAGAAGGCGAACCCGCACGACGGTCAATCCTGCCAGCCGCCGCGCGCGGGTGCGGGGCGGCCTCCCGGCCGTCCCCCACCCGACGGCCGATTCAGACGGCGCCCACGAGGGTGATGACCCCCGCCCCGACCAGGGCGAACGCCCACATCCTGTCGAGGTTGAACCAGGCCCGGCGCAAGACGGCGACGCCGAGGAACTCGTACACCACGACCGCGACGACGGTCGCCGTGAGGAACATCGCGAGCGTGTGCACACCGGCGACGAGCATGCCGCCCGACAGGGCGTGCCCGTGGTGACCGGCGGCGGGCATGCGGGTCAGCACGGGCAGCAGCATCAGGCCCGCGCCGTGCACCGACGACATCAGGAACGACCAGGCGGCCAGTTGCGGCAGCGACAGCCGCATGCCCACCCAGCGGAAGTGCCGCCGGGCGAGCAGGTGCCACAGGCCGAACCCGACGAGCACCACGCCCGCCCCGATCGCGAGGGCCGTGGCCGTCACGATCGACCCGGTCGCCGACACGGCGAGCACCACGAGGGCCACCGAGGCGAGGTGGCCCAGCGCGATGACCGGCAGGGACTGCAGCATCAGGTCGCGGCTGCGTTCCTGCAGACCCCGGGCGACGGCGAACAGCCAGCCCATCGCGGGGTTGATCCCGTGAAAGGCGCCGAGCAGGATGACGGCGGTCAGGGTCACGGGTAGCAGTAGGAGTCGGAGGAC
Organism: Microbispora sp.; assembly: GCA_019689655.1. Classification (GTDB taxonomy): domain Bacteria; phylum Actinomycetota; class Actinomycetes; order Streptosporangiales; family Streptosporangiaceae; genus Microbispora. The sequence goes on along the minus strand of JADGHC010000074.1, from coordinate 14,119 downwards.
GCGTCGCCGCCCTGCAGCCGGGTCTGGTGCGGGCGCAGGCCGCGGAAGTCGTCGCCGTGCGGGAAGAACCGCTCGTCCAGCGTGAACGACTCGGCGTCGACCTTCGCCATCCAGGCGCCCACGCCGTCGGGGTAGAACTGGTCGTCCCAGGCGCCGTACAGGGAGTTGGTGACGTAGACCCGGCGGCCGTCGCGGCTCACCTCGACCATCTGCGGCCCGCCGGAGAGCCGCTCGTCCGGTGCGGCCGGGTGCGCCTCGCGCCGCACGATGCCGCCGAGGCGGACCGAGCCGATCTCGACCGGCTTGAACGGGTCGGACACGTCGTACTGCTTGAGCTCGCCGGTGCCCCAGCACGACACGTACAGGCGCTGGTCGTCGACCGACAGGTCGATGTCGGTGACCAGCGGCGGCACCGCGCCGAACGGCTTGAGCACGTCGGGCAGGTCGTCGGGCGAGGCGGGCTCGGCCGGGATGGTGATCACCTTCTCCGCGGTCCACCGGGAACCGTCCTTGTGCCACAGCCACACGGAGGCCGACAGGTCCTCGACGTTGGTCACGACGCCCACGAAGCCGTACGTCTTGGTCGGGTCGTGGGCGGGGCGCAGCTCCAGGGTCATCTGGTGCTGGTCGCCGAGGTCCACCTCCTGGATGTGCTTGCGCTTGCGCAGGTCCCAGAAGTGGATCTTGTGGCCGTACTTGCGGCCGAACAGCAGCTCGCCGACCACCCCGTTCTCCACCATGGACGGCGTGCCCCACTCGGAGGTGACCAGCACGTCGTGGTTGATGTGCCACCAGAAGTCGTACGCGAGGTACTGCGGGCCGCGGTCGACCTCCCACCGGCCCAGGACCTCGAACGAGTTGTGGTCGAGGATCGCGATGCCGCCGGGCCCGTCGTCGCCGTAGCCGCCGAGCGCGCTGACGTACAGGCCCTCGGGTCCGCAGTGGACGGTGTGCGGGCGGGAGTAGCCGGCCCGCTTGCCGAGCTCCTCCGCCTCGATGACCTTCACGAGCTCCGGGCTGATCCGGTCCTTGGTGTCATACACGTAGATCCGCGACGAACGCAGTCCGGGGACGATCAGGTAGCGGCGCTCGACGTGCGGATGCGGCGCGTACGGGCACAGCGCGCTGCTGCAGGCGTTCCAGCCGAAGTGGTGCAGCTCGTCCCCCGTGTACGGCAGGTCGGTCCAGCCGACGACGGTCCCGTACGACGGGGAGCCGGGGTCGGTGTCGAGCACGGCGAGCGCGTCGGGCCGCCGGGCCGACCGGTCGAAGGCGGCGACGTAGGCCAGCTTCTCCGGCGGCGCCTCGGCGGCGTCCCGGGGCGAGGGATAGAAGGTGGGGTCCGGCTTCCACAACGTCATACATCCCAGAATTCCCCCGAGTTCCCTACCAAGTCAATAGGGATCTAATCGACTGGGAGCAAGGGCTGGACAGGGCTATAACAGGACATGCGGTTTCATGACGGGAGCGAGCATGTTCTTCGGGATCACCAACATCTGGACCTATATCGTCGGGTCGTTCCTGATCATCCTGCTCCCCGGTCCCAACTCGCTGTTCGTGCTGTCCACCGCCGCCCAGCGCGGCGTACGGCAGGGCTACCGGGCGGCGGCCGGGGTCTTCACCGGCGACTCGGTCCTCATGTTCCTGTCCGCCGCGGGGGTCGCGTCGCTGCTGAAGTCGACGCCCGTCCTGTTCGCGATCGTCAAGTACTCCGGCGCCGTCTACCTGGCCTGGATCGGTTTCGGCATGCTCCGCGGCGCCTGGCGCACCCTGCGGTCCTCCCGTGAGGCGGCGCCGGCCGAGGCCGCCGGGGCGTCCGCTCCCGCGCCGACGGGCAGCCCGTTCCGTAAGGCGCTCATGATCAGCCTGCTCAACCCCAAGGCGATCTTGTTCTTCGTGGCGTTCTTCGTGCAGTTCGTGGATCCGTCGTACGACGCGCCCGCGCTGTCGTTCCTGATCCTGGCGCTGATCGTGCAGATCTTCAGCGTCGCCTATCTGAGCACGCTCATCTTCGGCGGCACGTTCCTCGCGACCCACTTCCGGCGCCGCCGCAAGCTGGCCGCCGGGCTCACCTCGGGGGTCGGCGCGCTGTTCCTCGGCTTCGGCGCCAAGCTCGCCACCTCGTCGCTGAGCTGAGGCGGGCTCGCCGTCCATGCCGTCAACGTAACCCGCGTCCGCCGGCCGCCGGGGAAAGCCGTCAGCGACCCCGGGTAAAGCGCTGATCAGGGGTTCTCCACCGCATGGGACGCCCGCGGGAGGTATGCCGTACCGTTATGAAGCGCGGGGGTGGTTAGCGCATTCAGCCCCCGCCGGCGTGACGGTCAGGTACGGTAAGCCACCGACGAAGCCGCGCAACTCGGGGTTTTTCTCCACTGTGTCCGGGTAAGCGCGCTGCCCAACTACAGCGTCGGCCCCCTCCGCCGACCCGTTGGAGTCACCATGAATCACGCACCCTTCGCACTGCCCCGGCTCACCGCGCTCATCAAACAGGCGGTGCCCAGGCTCCTCGAAGGCGTGGTGGCTCCCCTCGTGGTCTTCTACACGGCCCTTTCCGTGCTCGGCCTGCGCGGCGCGCTGATGGCCGCGGTGTCCTGGGTCTACCTGGGCGTCCTGTGGCGGCTCGTCCGGCGCCGGCCCGTGCCGGGGACGATGATCATGGCGACGATCGCGCTCACCTTCCGCACCGTGATCGGGTTGTGGACCGGCAGTCCCGTCCTCTACTTCATCCAGCCGGAACTGGGCACGATCTGCATCAGCGTCGTGCTCCTGGCGTCGGTGCGGATGCGCCGCCCGCTGGTCCAGCGGCTCACCCTCGACTACGTCCACCTGCCGTCGTTCGTGCTGAGGCACGAGCGCGTCCGCACCTTCTTCGCGCGGATCACCCTGCTGTGGGCCTTCGTGCTCCTGGTCAACTCGGCCATGAGCATCTGGCTGCTGCTGAACGAGTCGATCGGGGACTACCTGATCATCCGCACCGCCGCCGTCGCCGTCGTCACCGGCCTGGCCTTCTTGGCGTCCGTCTGGGCGTTCCGCCGAGTCCTGCGGCGGCTGCCCGCCGAGGTCCCGGCGATCGGAGCGTGACCCCCCGGGCCGTGGGTGTTCAGTGCGATCTGTGATAGGCACGGTTCTCATGGGTACCGCACTGGTCACGGGCGCCTCACGAGGTCTGGGCGCCGTCATCGCCGAACGGCTCGCCGCCGACGGCTGGCACGTCGCCGTCAACTACGCCCACGACACCGCCGGAGCCTCCGCCGTCGTCGACCGCATCACCGCCGCCGGGGGCTCGGCCGTACTGGCCCGGTTCGACGTGACCGACGAGGAGTCCGTACGCGAGGGCGTGGCCGCGATCGGGCACGTCGACGTGGTCGTCAACAACGCCACCGGCCCCCAGCCGCTGATGCCGGTGGAGAAGCAGACCTGGGAGGACCACCTCGGCCAGCTCCGCTTCTTCGTCAAGGCCCCGCTGCTGATCCTGCAGGCCGTGCTGCCCGGCATGCGCGAGGCCGGGTCCGGCCGGATCATCAACGTGGGCAGCGAGGTCACCGACCTCGGCAACCCGGAGTTCGGGCACTACGTCGCCGCCAAGGCCGCGATGCACGGGCTCACCCGGTCGTGGGCCCGGGAGCTCGGGCAGTACGGGATCACGGTCAACACCGTCGAGCCCGGCTGGATTCCGGTGGAACGGCACGCGGACGTCCCTCCGGAGGACTACGCCGGATACCTGCGCGACGTCCCGCTGGGGCACATGGGCGTGCCGATGGACGTCGCCGAGACGGTGGCCTTTCTCGCCTCCCCCGGCGCCCGGTTCATCACCGGCCAGCGCCTGGCCGTCAACGGCGGAAAGACGATGAGCTGACCCTCCGTCCGTGCCGCCTCGCGTAAAGAATCATGTGATTTGCACGCGGTTTGGACGAAAAATCGGTTAATGTCCGTCCATGTCCGGCGCGTATTTTCCCCGAATCCAGACCGTCACGGGCGCCGTCCCCGTCGCCGAGATCGACGGGCCGGTGCTGCCGCACGAGCACCTGCGCACCGACACCCGCTGGGGGATCGGCGTCGCCTCCGATCCCCATCGGTGGCTGGACGAGGAACGGTACGTGCTGGCCGAGGTCAAGGACCTCGGCAGGGAGCAGGCGCTGGGCCTGATCGTGGAGCACAGCTGCATCGGCATGGCGCGCGACCCCGCCGCGCTCGCCCGGATCTCGACGGCCGCGCGGGTCCCGATCGTGGCCGCCACCGGCTTCGCCGCGCAGCCGTTCGCGGGTGCGGCCATCACGCGGTACGGCGTGGACGACCTGACCGCGGACCTGCTGCACGAGATCGGCGCCGGGCTGGACGGGACGGGCGTGCGGCCGGGGATCATCGTCACCGCCGCCTGGGACGAGACGCCCACCCCCGCCGAGGAACGAGCCGTCACCGCGGCGGCCCGCGCCGCGCTGCGCACCGGCCTCCCGGTGGCGACGGACGGCCTGGAACTCCTGGAACTCGTGCTCTCGCAGAACGTCCCCGCCCGGCGCCTGGCCGCCCGCACCGCCGACCCGCTGGCCCAGCGGAAGATCGCCGAGACCGGCGCGTACGTGAGCGTGGACGACGCCGAGGACGTCCTCACCCTCCTCGACGCCGGGCACGCCGAGCGCATCCTGCTGAGCAGCGGGGTACGCCGGCAGGAGCACCTGGCCGGCTACGGCGGGCAGGGCTACGGGCGGCTGTTCTCATCGGTCCTCCCGGCGCTGCGGGACGCCGGCGTGGACGACGACACCCTCCGCCTGATCACGCACGAAAACCCTCTCCGCTGGCTCACCCCCTGAGGCGAGCGTGGCGCGGCGGCCGGAGGCAGGGGGATGAACCGGACTGCCGCCGGCTCGCCCCCGGGCGACCGGCGCCTAGATCTTGACGATCTGGGCCCGGTCGCCGCAGAGCGGGGTCAGATCTTCGGGATCGGAGGTCAGGACCGTGACGGGACGGGCGGCCCCGCGTGCGCTCGCCGCCAGGACGGCGTCGATCGCGTGCGTGTGACCGCGAAGGCGATGCTCACGCAGGAGCGCCGCCGCCTCGGCGGCCGGCTCCCGGGTGACCTCGAGAACCGCTGCCGCCCATGCCTCCGATCCTACCCGGGGTGGTATCGAGCGGGGCTCACGAATCGAAGCCGACGCCGAGGGCGTCGAGTGTGCGCAGCCAGGCGTTGCGGCGGCCCTCGTGCTCGTCGGCCCGGGCGATGGCCCAGCGGGTGAGCTGGATGACCCCCGACCGCACCGGCTCCGGCGGGAACGGCAGCGGCTTCTCCCGCACCATGCGCAGGTCCGTACGCTCGGTCACCCGGCCCTGCAACAGGTCGAGCATGACGTTGGCGCCGAAACGGGCGGCGCCGACGCCGAGGCCGGTGTACCCGGCGGAGTAGGCCAGGCGGGAGCCGTACGCCGTGCCGAAGAAGGCGCTGAACCGGCTGCAGGTGTCGATGACCCCGCCCCACCTGTGCGTGAAACGCAGGCCGTGGAGCTGCGGGAACGTCTCGTAAAAGTGCGTGGCGAGCTTCTCGAAGGTGGCGTCGCGCTGCTCGTACTCCGGCCTGACCAGGCCGCCGTTGTGATAGACGGCGTCGTAGCCGCCCCACAGGATCCGGTTGTCGTCGGTCAGCCGGTAGTAATGGAACTGGTTGGCCGAGTCGCCGATGCCCTGGCGGTTCCGCCAGCCGATCGCCGCCAGCAGGTTGTCCGGCACCGGCTCGGTCATCAGCGCGTAGTCGTACACCGGCACGAGGAAATGCCTGAGCCGGCGCAGCAGCGGAGGGAAGGCGCCGGTGCCGAGCGCCACCCGCCCCGCCCTGACCCGGCCCTTGGGCGTGTCGAGTTCGAGCACGAGGCCGTCGTCGTGCACCGAACGCACCGGCGTGTGCTCGAAGACCCGCACGCCGAGCCGCACGCAGACGTCGCGCAGCCCCCACGCCATCCGCGCCGGGTCGACCATGGCGACGCCTTCGCGGTCCCACACGCCGCCGAGGTACGTCGGGGAGTCCACCTCGGCCCGCACCTGATCGCGGTCGAGCCGCTCCAGCCGCTGGCCGAGCGAGGCCGCCCCCCTCACCTCCTCGTCGAGCACGGCGAGCTGCCATTCCTCGGTGGCCACCCGCAGCTCACCGGTCCGTTCGAAGGAGCACTCGACGCCGTACCGGGCGAGGGTGGCCTCGATCTCGTCGAGGTTCTCCCGGCCCAGTCGTTCCAGCGTCGCGATCTCCGAGGGCCAGCGGTCCTGGCCGTTGCCGAGCCCGTGGGTCAGGCTCGCCGCGCAGAAGCCGCCGTTGCGGCCGGAGGCGGCCCACCCGACCGCACGGCCCTCCAGGAGAACCACGTCGAGCGAGGGGTCGCGTTCCCTGGCCATCAGGGCGGTCCACAGTCCGGTGAAGCCGCCGCCGACCACGGCGAGGTCCGCCGTGACGTCTCCGGTCAGCGGGGGCAGGGGTTCGGGTGCAATCGGCCGGTCCAGCCAGTACGGCTTACGCTCCGCGTCGGCGAGCGCCTTCGACGGAACCACGGTCTCACTTCCTCAAGGAGTGTCGGCAACGGTTGTCCTCGTGAGATAGCTAGGCGTCGGCGCGGCGGCGAGCCAGCAGTGCGTTGACCACGGCGATCAGCACGCCGGCCGCGAAGATCAGTGTTCCCATGACGTTCACCTGCGGCGGGAGGCCCACGCGGGTGGCACCCCAGATCCACAGCGGGAACGTCATGGTGCTCCCGGAGTTGAAGTTGGTGATCACGAAGTCGTCGATCGACAGCGCGAAGGCCAGCATCGAGCCCGCCAGCACGCCGGGGAAGATCATCGGCAGTGTGACGAGGCGGAACGTCGTCCACGGTCCCGCACCCAGGTCGCGGGCGGCCTCCTCCAGGGACGAGTCGAGCGTCATCACCCGGGCCCGCACGGTCACGGCCACGAACGAGATCGAGAACATGACGTGCGAGATCAGGATCGTCCAGAAGCCGAGCGGCACGGCGAGCGTGACGAACAGCGACAGCAGCGACGCGCCCATCACGATCTCGGCGCAGGAGATCGACGCGAAGATGACGAGGTTCATCGCCCCGGCCCCGCGGAAGCGGTAGCGGCCGAGCGCCAGCCCGATCATCGACCCGAGCACCCCGGCGATCAGCATCGTCAGCACGGCGATGAGCAGCGAGTTCTTCAGCGCCCGGGTGAGGTCGTCGATCTCGAACAGCTTGCCGTACCACTTGAGCGTGAAGCCCTGCCAGGCCGTGTTGTAGCGGCCGTGCGTGTCGTTGAAGCCGAACAGGATCATCACGGCGATCGGCAGCACGAGCCACGCGATCACGAGCCAGGTGTAGATCTGCAGGCCGCGGCCCCGCAGCAGGCCACCCTTCATCGTGCCGCCACCTCCAGCACGTCCTCGGTGCCGAGCGCTCTGGCGTACGCGAAGATGCCCACGAGCAGGAGGGCCATCAGCGTGAACGACAGCGCCGCGGCGGTCGGGTAGTCCTGGTTGATCAGGAACTGGTTCTGGATGACGTTGCCGATCATCGTGTTACTCGTGCCGCCGAGCACGGAGGCGTTGACGTAGTCGGACGTGGCCGGGACGAACGTCATCAGCACGCCGGCGAACACGCCCGGCAGCGACAGCGGCAGCACGATCCGCAGGAAGACCTGCGCCTTGCCGGCGTACAGGTCCTGCGCGGCCTCCAGGACGCGCGGGTCGATCCGCTCCAGCGCCACGTATATCGGCAGGATCATGAACGGCAGGAAGTTGTACGCCAGGCCGCCGATCACGGCCACGCTCGTGGCCAGGATGTGGAAGTCCTGCGGCAGCAGGCCCATCGCCTTCAGCGGCCCGAGGAGCATGCCGTCGTCGGACAGGAAGAACTGCCAGGAGATGGTGCGCAGCACAAACGAGACCAGGAAGGGCAGCAGCAGGAGGAACAGGTAGACCGACTTGCGGCTGCCGCCCTTGAAGGCGATCCAGTACGCCACGGGGAACCCGATGACGATCTGGATCACCGTGGAGATCACGCCGTACACCAGCGACCGGATGATCTGGTCGTGGTAGGTGACGATCCCGTCGACGTAGCTGTGCCAGTTGAAGGTGAACGTGTAGCCGTTGACGACGTCGCCCGACTGCAGCGACAGCGACAGCATGACGACCGTCGGGATGACGAAGAAGATCGCCAGCCACAGCGCGCCGGGGAACAGCAGCAGGTACGGCGTCAGCGAAGCCCTGAGCCTGCTCATGACGTCGTGATCGCCTGGAAGATGGACTCGAACGTCTTCTGCTCCTGCGGCGTCTTGAAGCTCACGTAGCTGCGCAGCTTGGCCATGTCCTCCGCGGTCGGGAACACCAGCGGGCTGCTCGCCACCTGCTCCAGGAGCTTCTTGTCGTCGCCCGACGCCTTGGCGGCGTCGGCGGCGATGACGTCCTTGGCGGCCGGGACCGGCGTGACGTAGTTGATGTATTCGGCGAGGTGCGCCGCGACGTTCACGTCGTAGAAGAAGTCCATCAGCATGATCGCGTCGACCGGGTTCGCCGCGGTCTTCGGGATGGTCATGTTGTCGGTCCAGATCGTGCCGCCCTCCTGGGGGATCACGAACTTCAGGTCCGTGCCGTCGGAGACGTTCTTCTGGAAGACGTCGCCCGACCAGGCCATGGTGAGCCAGATGTCGCCCTTGGCCAGCGGGTCGGCGTACGCCTGGTCGTAGTACTTGCGCACGATGCCGGCGTCGCGCTGCTCGCGGAGCTTGGCCGCGGCCTTCTCCCAGTCCGCCTGGGTGGACTTGGCGGGGTCGACGCCGATCGCGAACAGCCCGAAGTTGGCGATCTCCTGGGAGTCGGACATCATGCCGACCTTACCCTTGTACTTGGGGTTCCACAGCTCGGCGATGCTGGTCGGCGGGGTGTCGACGTACTTCGGGTTGTACGCGATGCCGGTCATGCCGGAGGCCCACGGGATGCTGTAGACGTTGCCCGGATCGAACGACTCGTGCTTGTACTGCTCCCCCGCGTTGGCCGCGAAGTTCGGCAGCTTGGAGTGGTCGAGCGGCGCCAGGTAGCCGAGCTGGACGAGCTGGTCGAAGTGCAGGCCGTCGGTGATGACCATGAGGTCGTAGCCGATCGACTGCCCGGCGGCGAGCTGCGGCTGGATCTTGGCGAACCAGCTCGGCATCTCCAAGATGACCTCTTTGTAGTTCACCGTGATGCCGGTCTGCCGGGTGAACTGCTTGAGCTCGGGCCGCTTGGGGTCCATGTAGAGCGGCCAGTTGGCGAAGTCCACGTGGCCGTTCTTCGTCTTGCCCGACCAGAACTTCTCCACCTCCGACTGGGCCTGCGCGGAGGAGGACGGCCTGGCGGTGCCCTTGCCCTGCACGCCACAGGCGGCGAGTGCGAGCCCGGCGGCCGACAGGCCCGCGAGACGGAAGGCGTCGCGCCGGCCGAACCGGCGCCGGGTCATGCCGCGGAGGAGAGCGGGATCCTGCCTGAGGGGGTCGTTCATAGGGGTTGTGCTCCGGGTTCACTGTCCGGGTCGCTGTCCGGAAATTTGGGGATCCGCGCGGGGAGGGGGACGCGCGGGGAGATGACGCGGGAAGTTATCGCAGCGCGTAGGAGTGCGCGGGCAGCCAGGAGAGCCAGACCGAGTCGCCTCGTTCGGCGGTGACCGTGCTGTCGTGCGCGTTCTGCTCGAAAACCGTGATCTCGGCGCCGTCGCCGAGGACCACGACGTAACTGTTGTAGGTGCCGAGGTAGACGACCTCGGCCACGGTCCCGCGTACGACGCTGAGGTCGCCTTCCGGCCGCTCCTTGGCGATCTTTATCTTCTCGGGGCGGACCGTGAGGTCGACGGCGGCCCCGGCCGAGAGCCTGCCGTCCGCGGGGATGAGGATGCGGTCGCCGTCGCCGAGCACGATCACGGCGGTGTCTCCGGTCACCCGCTCCACGGTGCCGCTGAGCAGGTTGGAGGTGCCGATGAACCCGGCCACGAACTTGGTTGCGGGGCGCTCGTAGATCTCGCGGGGATCGCCGAGCTGCTCCACGAGGCCGTCGTTCATGACCGCGATGCGGTCGCTCATCGTCAGCGCCTCGCTCTGGTCGTGCGTCACGTAGACGAACGTGATGCCGACCTCGCGCTGGATGCGCTTGAGCTCGATCTGCATGGCCTGGCGGAGTTTGAGGTCGAGCGCGCCGAGCGGCTCGTCGAGCAGGAGCGCGCTGGGCCGGTTGACCAGGGCGCGGGCGAGCGCGACGCGCTGCTGCTGGCCTCCCGACATCTCCCTCGGCCGGCGTTTCTCCCGGCCGACCAGGTCGACGACCTCCAGCATCTCGCCGACGCGGCGTTTTATCTCCGCGTCGGGAACCTTTTTACGTTTGAGCCCGAACGCGACGTTCTCCCAGACGTTCATGTGCGGGAACAGCGCGTAGGACTGGAACACCATGTTGACGTCACGCTTGTTCGGCGGGACGTTCGTGACGTCCTCCCCGTGCAGCCTGACAACTCCCCGTGTGGGGTCCTCGAACCCGGCGATCATTCGCATGCTGGTGGTCTTGCCGCAGCCTGAGGGGCCGAGGAGGGAGAAGAACTCGCCCTCCGCGATGGCGAGGCTCACGCCCTTGACCGCCCGTACGACCTCGCCGTGCGAGACGTACTCCTTGACCACGTTGTCGAGTTCGATGGCGGGCACGTCTTTCAATACGGGGGCAGCCGCGACGGCTGCCCCCGGGCCCGCCTGGATCTTTGTCATTCCAGGCTTATCCCTCTTTTTCGATAGGTAGCCGGCCGAAGCCGGATAGACCTATTCGCCGATGTAGTGCATGACATGCTTGACACGGGTGTAGTCGTGCAGGCCGAAGACGGACAGGTCCTTGCCGTACCCCGAGTGCTTGAAGCCGCCGTGCGGCATCTCGGACACGAACGGAATGTGGGTGTTGACCCAGACCACGCCGAAATCGAGCCGCTTGGACATCCGCATCGCGCGGCCGTGGTCGGAGGTCCACACCGAACCGGACAGGCCGTAGCGGACGCCGTTGGCCTTGGCCAGCGCGTCGGCCTCGTCGGTGAAAGTCTGGATGGTCATGACGGGACCGAAGATCTCGTCCTGCACCATCTCGTCGTCCTGCTTCAACCCGTCCACCACGGTCGGGGCGAAGAAGAAGCCCTTGTCGCCGACGCGGGAGCCGCCGGTGAGCACCTTCGCGTGCTCGGGGAGGCGCTGGAAGAAGCCCTCGACCCGGGCGAGCTGGTTGGCGTTGTTCAGCGGCCCGAAGTAGGCGTCCTCCACGTCGGGACCACCCATCTTGGTGGCGGCCGCGGCCTCGGTCAGCGCGGCGGCGAACTCGTCGTGGATGCTCTCCTGCACGAGCACCCGGCAGGCGGCGGTGCAGTCCTGGCCGGCGTTGTAGAGGCCCGCCCCGGCGATCGCCTCGGCGACGGCCTTGATGTCCTTGATGTCCTCGAAGACCACGACCGGCGCCTTGCCGCCCAGCTCCAGGTGGACGCGCTTGAGGTCGTCGGCGGCGGTCCTGGCGACCGACATGCCCGCGCCGACGGAGCCCGTGATCGCGACCATGTCCGCGGCCGGGTGCCCGACGACCAGCGCGCCGGTCTCCCGGTCGCCGGTGACGACGTTGAAGACGCCGGGCGGCAGGATGTCACCGACGATCTCGGCCAGCTTCAGCGTGGAGACCGGGGTGGTGTCGGACGGCTTGAGCACGATCGTGTTGCCGGCGGCGAGGGCGGGGGCGATCTTCCACACCGCCATCATCATCGGGTAGTTCCACGGCGTGACCTGGCCGACGACGCCGATCGGCTCGTGCCGGATCACCGAGGTGTGGTCGGCGAGGAACTCCCCGGCGGTGGGGCCCTCCAGGGTGCGGGCCGCGCCGGCGAAGAACCGGAAGTGGTCGGCGGCGACCGGGGTTTCGTCCTCGGCCATCCGGGCGCGGGGCTTGCCGGTGTTACGGCACTCGGCCTCGTTGATCTCGTCGGCGCGGGCCTCGATCGCGTCGGCGATTTTCAGCAGCAGCGCCGCACGCTCGCCAGGCGTCGTCTGACCCCACGTCTCGAAAGCGGCGGTCGCGGCGGCGTACGCGGCGTCGACGTCCTCCTGGCCCGACACCGGCGCCTGGGCGTAGGCCTCGCCCGTCGTAGGGTCTACGACGTCGGAGAAACGGCCGCTCGCAGCATCGACGAACTTCCCGTTCACGAAGTTCTGGAGACGGGTGGTCACCGTTGACCTCCTGTTGAGGTGGCTGGGTTGTCGCGACTCTGACAGAGAAATGAGCCTACTACAAGGGATTTCGTCGCTTAAGATACCAAATTGCTACGGAATCGCTTGACGTGAGCGACTGAGCTGACACCATGTCAGATCACGATCGCAACATGTCTAAAACGGCGCTGTAATACAAGGTCGTTACGGCGGCCCAAGCCCGTCAAGAGAGGACACCCCCCGAGGATGACGACTCCGCCTAAGTCCCGCGCCGCTGCCGCGAAGGGTGGACCGGTGGTGCTCGATGAGATCTCCAAACAGATCATCGAGCAGCTTCAAATGGACGGGCGGAAACCGTACGCCGCCATCGGCAAGGCGGTCGGACTGTCGGAGGCGGCGGTCCGCCAGCGCGTGCAGCGTCTGCTCGAGCTCGGCGTCATGCAGATCGTCGCCGTCACCGACCCGCTCACCCTGGGCTTCCCCCGCCAGGCCATGATCGGCATCAAATGCGAGGGCGACCTGGAGCAGGTGGCCGACGAGCTGGCGCAGATTCCGGAGATCGACTACGTCGTGCTCACCGCCGGCTCGCTCGACATCATGGTCGAGGTGGTCTGCGAGGGCGACTCCCACCTGCTTGAAATCCTGGGGAAGATCCGGTCGATCTCCAGCGTGCGGGCGACCGAGACGTTCGTCTACCTCAAGCTGCACAAGCAGACCTACTCGTGGGGCACCCGCTGACGAAGGCCCTGATCCCACGCCGTCAGCCGATCCTGGCGACGGCGCGTACGGGAGACCCGTCGGCGGCCCGCAGACGCAATGGCAGCAGGAAGACCTCGATCGGACGGCCGGCGGCCTGCGCGTCCAGCAGCGGGCCGAGGTTGCGCAGGTTCTCCGCGATGACGGCGTGCGCCCCGCACAGCACCCGATGCGCCGGCAGGCCGGGGGCGGAGGCCGGCTCTGGATCCGACGGGTCGACGCTGGCCGCGTCGACGCCGACGGTCCGCACGCCCGCCTCGACGATCCGGCGGGCGGTCTCCGCCTCCAGGTAGGGGTGGGCCAGGTAGCCGGGCGTACCCCAGTGCTCGTCCCAGCCCGTCGCCACCAGCAGGATGGTCCCCGGGCCCAGCCGCCCGGCCACCGCGCCGAGCATCGCCGGGGTGATCGGCGCGCGCGGGGGCAGGCCCCGGGCGTCGAGGACCGCCGCCGGGCCGAGGAACCGCTCCAACGGCAGGTCGTCGAGCGTGGGCAGCGCGTCGTCGATGTGATACGGCGCGTCCACGTGCGTGCCGGACTGCGACCCGAGATGCAGCCCGAGGATGTTCACTCCCTCGGCCGCCACCGTGAGAGCGGGCGCGATCTCCACCTCCGGGTCTCCGGGATAGACGGGCATGCCGCTCTCGACGGGCGCGGAAAGGTCGACGATCACGGCTACTCCCCCCGGGTCGCGGGCTCGTCGGCTGCTCGGGGCGCGAGCGGGCCGATCAGATCGTAGGCCATACGGGAACCGCCGCGACCGGAGGCGAGCCCGCACGATCCGGGGCCGGTCGTCCCGGCGTCGCCGCGCCGCCACACACGGCCGCCGCACGGCGCGAGGTCCCGCCCGGTTGATCGGACGGGACCTCGCCGGTTTCCTTCAGGTCACGGGCTGGTGCAGGTGGTCGTCGGGGTGGCGGCCGAGCCGCTGGCGAGGAAGCCGAAGGTCGTGGTCGCGCCGGCCGCGAGCGAGCCGTTCCACGACTCGTTGCGCACCGTCACGTTCGAGCCGGAGCCGGAGTTCACTCCTCCCCACAGCTGAGTGATGGTCTGCCCGCCGGACCAGGTCCACCCCACGGTCCAGCCGTTGATCGGCGCATTGCCCGCGCGCACCGTGACCTCACCCTGCCAGCCGCCGGCCCACGAGTTGACCACCCGCATCGTCGCCGAGCAC
>JADGHC010000741.1 GCA_019689655.1 Microbispora sp. | reverse complement strand
GCGGGAGGCGGCGCGGGCACCGGCGCGGCGGCGGGGGTCGCGGCCGCCGGTGCGGCCGGTGCGGACGTCCCGGTCGCCGGTGCGGGCGCGTACGTCCCGGCCGCCATGCCGCGCTCCAGCCGTTCCAGCCGGGCCAGCAGCGCGGCCTCGCCCTGGTCGGCGCCGGGCAGCAGCACGCGGGCGCACATCAGTTCCAGCAGCAGACGCGGCGAGGTCGCGCCGCGCATCTCGGTCAGCCCGGCGTTGAAGACCTCGGCCGCCCGGGTCAGCTCGGCCGGGCCCATCGACGCCGCCTGCGCCTGGAGGCGCTCCAGTTCGTCGGCCGGCCGGTCGAGCAGCCCGCTGCCCGCGGCTTCGGGGACGTTGGACAAGATCACCAGGTCGCGGAAGCGTTCGAGCAGGTCCGCGGCGAAGCGGCGGGGGTCGTGGCCGCCCTCGATCACCCGGTGCACGGCGTGGAAGACGGCCGCGCCGTCCCGCTTGGCGAACGCGTCGACCACCTCGTCCAGCAGGTCGCCGTCGGTGTAGCCGAGCAGGGACACCGCCCGCTGATAGGTGATGCCCGACTCGTCGGCGCCCGCGAGGAGCTGGTCGAGGATCGACAGCGTGTCCCGGGCCGATCCCGCGCCCGCCCGTACGACCAGCGGTAACGCGGCCGGCTCGTACGGCACGGACTCGGCCTCGAGGATCTCCTCCATGAGCTTGCGCAGGGTCGCGGGCGGCATGAGCCGGAAGGGGTAGTGGTGGGTACGGGACTTGATCGTCCCGATGACCTTCTCCGGCTCGGTGGTGGCGAAAACGAACTTCAGGTGCGGCGGCGGCTCCTCCACCAGCTTCAGCAGCGCGTTGAAGCCCTCACGGGTGACCATGTGGGCCTCATCGATGATGTAGATCTTGTAGCGCGCCGACACCGGGGCGAAGAAGGCCCGCTCACGCAAATCGCGGGCGTCGTCCACGCCGCCGTGCGACGCCGCGTCGATCTCGATGACGTCGAGGTGGCCCGGCCCGGTGGGGGCCAGCGCGACGCACGACTCGCACTCCCCGCAGGGGTCGGGCGTCGGGCCCTTCTCGCAGTTGAGCGACCGGGCGAGGATGCGGGCACTGGACGTCTTGCCGCAGCCGCGCGGGCCGCTGAAGAGATAGGCGTGGTGGATCCGGCCGCTGCGCAACGCCTGACGCAACGGGTCGGTGACGTGTTCCTGCCCCTTGACCTCGGCGAATGTCCCGGGTCTGTACTTGCGGTACAGCGCAAGACTCATGCCGCCTCCTCAGGGGTCGACCCGGCCGGCGTACCCGCTAACTGAGAGACCCCTCGCACACCCGCCAGAGCCCGCTTATCCTTGCTGCCTTCCGGCCCTGGGGAGGTTCACAGGATGACGCCGCGCGAGGGGTCCGCAGCACAGTCTAGCCATTCGACGGGCGTGCGCGGGCCGTCGTCTTCACGCGTCGAAACCACACCGGAAGTGAGCTAAGCTGTCCGGCGGAGGATTCGCCTAGTTGGCCTAGGGCGCACGCTTGGAAAGCGTGTTGGGGGCAACCCCTCGCGAGTTCGAATCTCGCATCCTCCGCTCGTGTGAACGCGAGAGGCCCGGCTGATCCAGCCGGGCCTCTCGCGCGTCAAGGCCGTGTTTTTTGGTCTCGGCCACCCTCTGGAGAGATTTCCCCGGTCTTCCACCGCTTGCAGAAGCACCATCGCGACCCGTATGCCGGGCTTCTATCGGCCCTGGCTATCGGTCCTGCCCGCCGCGGCAACCGCCGTCCGGGCCGAGCGGCCCAGCGGCCTGTGTCACCAGGGCACCACCCCGGCGTCGTCGAAGAACCCGCCGGTCGGGCCGTCGTCGGGCAGGGTCGCGAGCCGGATCGCGATCGCCGCGCCCTGTTGCGGCGTACGGACACCGCGGAAGCCGTTGAGGTCGGTCGCGCAGAAGCCGGGACAGCCGGCGTTGATCAGGATGTTCGTGTCGCGCAGTTCCTTGGCGTACTGCACGGTGACGGGGTTGAGAAACGTCTTCGACGGCGCGTACGCGACGGCGATCGGGCCCGTGTCGGCGCCGGGAGTGGTCTGCCGGGTCAGCGAACCGACGGTGCTCGACATCCAGCCGTACGAGATCGCGGCGGAAGGCAAAGCTCAGGGCAAGACGGATCCGGCATGACGGCCCGGCAGGCGTGATCACTCCATTTCGGGGCAGAAGGCGGCGAGCACCACCAAAACGGCCGCAGGAGTGCACGGCCGGTTCGCGGTGAAGAGCGTGCGGGACCCGCGAGGGGCGAGCAGCCGAGCGAAGAGCACGGCGAACACCGTGACGAGGGACGTGCTCAACCGCGTGCCCTCGGCACAGCCCTGACCGCGCGCCTCCGATACGACCAGGCGGGTAGGAGCGCTCCGGCGGCGAAGCGGGAGACCCAAATGGACTTTGATGATCGAGCGCGGCTCGACCCCTCGCAGGTCGAGGACGTCGGCGGCGGCCGGGGCGGGTT
>JADGHC010000740.1 GCA_019689655.1 Microbispora sp. | reverse complement strand
GCCGTCCCGCGGACGGCAGCGGACGGCATCCGCCCGGCCCGTCCGATGTCAGGCCCGGGCCGGGCGGCCCGGCGGCCGCCCGACCCGGGCACGGGGAACGATCAGCTGTTGAGCAGGTCGCGGATGCCGGCCATCGCCTGGGGGTTGGCCAGGATCGAGATGTGGTCGACACAGGCGAGCGTGTGGTTGTCCGCCCCGGACAGCCGGGTGCTGGTGTAGGGGATGATGATGCCGTCGCAGGGCGACACCCACGTGCCGTACTTCGCCGACCCCGGCGTCTCGTCGCCGGTGAGCGAGGTGATGAACGCCGAGCCGGGCAGCATCTCGACGCACGAGACGTAGATGGTGCACGCCGCGGCGTACGTCGTGCCGTGGTTGGCGCCGGCCAGCGAGGCGACGTGGGCGACGTTGTCGGCGCCGCCGAGCTTCTGCACATACCACCGTGTCACCAGGCCGCCCATGGAGTGGTTGACGATGTCCACCTTGGACGCGCCCGTGCTGGCCTTGACCTGGTTGACGAAGGCGGCCAGGCCCTGGGCGCTGATCACGTTCGACCCGGCCCAGTTGTAGTTGTAGCCGTACAGCCGGTTGGCGGGCCAGCCGTTGGCCACCAGGTACGCCTGCAGGGCGGCGAAGTTGGTGCTGTTGCCCGTGTAGCCGTGGACGAAGATGACGGGGTTGTGCGTGGCCGCCTGCGCGGGTGCGGCGGGGGCGAGGAAGCCGAGCAGGGCCAGGACGCCGAGGAGGGGGGCAATGATCCTTCGCATGAGATCTCCTTGCCGTGGGGGATGACAAGGAGTCTCGCGATCAGGCCGGGTTGCGGCATCGGGGAAATCACCAGTCCGCGTCCCGCTGGCCGGGCAGAAGATCGGCCTGATGCCGGGCCAGCCGCCCAAGCACATCGTGCGGGCGGCCCTGCCCGGCCACCGGCACCGGCCGAAACGCGGGGAGAACATCCTCGGCGCCGCCGCGCACCTGGGGTTCGGCACCGCCTGCGGCGCGGTGTTCGCGCTGCTCACGCGGAGAGCCGGCGTCCCCCTCGGGGTGGGCTACGCCCTGCTGGTCTGGCTCGGCGCCTACCAGGGCTGGGTGCCCGCCCCGAACATCCTGCCGCCCGCCTCGCACGACCCCGCGCGCGGCCGCCCGGCCGTCATGGCCGCCGCTCACGTGGTGTACGGAACCACGCTGGCGCTCGCGATCCGCGCCATGCGCTAAGCGGCGGGCCGCTCACCGGGCGCGGTCACAGGGCGGCGACCACCGGGATGACCTGCTCGCCGATGAGCCGCAGCGGGTCCGGCCGGTGTGCGCCCTTGACCCGGCCGATCGCCTCGGTGAAGCCGAGTTCCGCGAACCGCCCGAGGCCGTCGATGATCCGCTGGACGTTCTCCCCCTTCTCCCCCACGTCGTACACGTAGAGGACGGTCTTGGCGATCTCGTCGTAGTCGCGGCCCTCCGCCGGCGGATCGCCGGGTCGTCCGCCCGGGTCGCGCCCCGCCGCCCGCCGCGCCGCCGTCCCGCCGCGCCGCGGTGCACCCCGCGCCGCGGGGCCGCACGATCCGTGTGCCGCCCGATCCGTGTGCCGCCCGATCCGTGGCCCGCCGCGCGGAACCGGCCCGGACGGCGGGCGCTCAGCCGGCGACGTCCTTGAAGGCGATGACCTTCCCGACGCGCAGCCGTACGAGGAGCTCGCCGGGGACGCCGTTGCGGCGGCCGTACTCCTCGGCCCTGTCCTGCCCCATGTAGCGGCCGCCGAGCAGGGTCGCCCAGCGGCGCACCTCATCGAGGTCGTCCGACAGCGTCGCCTCGCCCTCGATCATGACGTACGAGTACGGCGGCACCTGGTCGTCGACGCACAGGGTCGCCCGGGGATCGCGGCGCAGTGCCTTGGCCTTCACTCCGCTTTCGTGCGTAGTGAACACCACCTCGTCCCCGTCGAGCGCGAACCAGATCGGGGTCACGTGCGGCCGCCCGTCCGCTCTGGTCACCCCGAACTTGCCGGTCTTGGTGCCGCTCATCACGAACGCCCGCCACTCGGGCTCGGTCATCCTCTCCATCGCCGTGCCTCTCCCCCGCGGCCTTGTTACGCAATACGCACAAAAGTCATGGCTTTTCCGTATGTCTACGGATATCGCTACGGATGTTCGTAGCCGGGCCCCGGCTTTAACGTCGCGCACGAACCGGCATTCCCGGCCGGGCCGGCGAAGCGAGGAGCCCCCGTGACGTAGAACTTCCCGTTTTCTCCCGCCGCTTCCGCCATGGGAGAACCATCCCCGCTCGCGCCCGCCGCAGCGGGAACCCCCGTTTCCGTTTGTCCACGCGGAAACCCCTCCGTTTCTCTCATCACCCCCCAATCCCACGGTGTCCGCCGCCGGGCCGCTCTCCCGGCGGCGCGCCCGCCGGTGCCCGCCCACAAGGCGGGACGCCACGTGGGAGGCAGAGAAAGGAAGACGCCCCATGAGGCGCACTGCACTGCTCGCGGCGGC
>JADGHC010000739.1 GCA_019689655.1 Microbispora sp. | reverse complement strand
GCCGCGTAATAGGGAGCCGCGTAATTGAGAGCCCCGCCGGCGCGGCCGGAGCGCCGGGAATGCCGGTGATGACGACCGCCGCGGATCGGCCTCGCCGACGGTGGTGATCTCGGTGGCGGTAGCCGATCCCGGTGCGGGCCGGCCGTCTGCCGAAGCGCCAGTTCCGTCACGCCGGCGGGGCCGGCGCGGGCGTCAGCCGTACAGACGGACCGGGAGCGAGAACAGGCCGCGCATGATGGCGCTCGGCCACCACCTCAGCTCGGCGGGGTCGACGGCGAGCGCCAGATCCGGGAACCGTTCGAGCACGCGGCCGATCGCGGCCTCCGCCTCCACCTTGGCCAGGGCCGCGCCGATGCAGTAGTGCGGCCCCCTGCCGAAGGCGAGATGCGGCTCACCGCTTCGGCCGGGAGAGAACGCGTCCGGGTCGGCGAACGCCGCCGGGTCCCGGTTGGCCGCCAGCAGCGAGACGAGGATCGGCTCCCCGGGCAGCATCTCCTGCCCGCCGATGACCACGCGCTCGGTGGGGAAGCGCCAGGTGGCGTTCCGTACGGGACCGTCGTAGCGCAGCATCTCGTCGATGAACTCCGGCAGCCGGGCGGGGGCGGCACGCAGGGCCGCCGCCTGGGCGGGATGCCGCAGCAGCGCGAGCAGGCCGTTGCCGATCAGCGCCACGGTCGTCTCGTGGCCCGCTATGAGCAGCAAAAACGCGGTCGAGGTCAGCTCGTCCTCGTCGATCTCGCCCTGGCTCGACCGCCGTACGAGATCGCTGAGCAGGTCGTTGCCCGGCCGGGAGCGCTTGAGCTCGACCAGGTCGGCCAGGAAGCGCTCCAGGGCGTCCGTGGCGCGGGCGATGTCCTCCACCTCGGACGCCGCCGCCGAGTCGATGACGGAGGCGTGGTGGTGGAATGTGCCCCGGTCCTCCTCGGGTACGCCGAGCAGGTCGCAGATGATCGTGATCGGCAGTGGATAGGCGAGGCCGGCGATCAGGTCCGCCTCCGGGCCGTCCAGGCGGTCGAGCAGCCCGTCGGTCACCTCCAGGGCCCGTGTCCGCAGTCCCGCCATCCGCCGGGGCGTGAAGGCCGCGCTGACGAGCCGCCGCAGCCGCGCGTGGTCGTCTCCGTCGGCGTTGAGCATGTGACGGGCGAGCCCCGGCCGGTGGTCCAGGGGCAGGCCGAGACCGGCGGCCCGCCACTCCGGTGAGGCCGCCGCCGGGTCCTTCGCCAGGGCGGGATGGGTCAACGCGGCCACGGCGTCCTCGTACCGGGTGATCAGCCACGCCTCGCAGCCGGGCAGCGGCACCCGGGTCACCGGCGCGTTCCGGCGCAGCCAGTCGTAGGCGGGGTAGGGGTCGGCGTCGAACGCCGGGCCGAAAAGCGGGGGGTTTGAGTCGATGGACACGGGCCGTACGTACCCAGCACGGGCCGAGCGGAAAAGATTGGAATTTTCCTCGGTGGGGCCTGCTCATGACCCCGCATGCCGGTCCCGTGTGGCGATACGCGGGCGTGCCCGCTTTCGTGGTTGCCCGGCGGCTGTCCCGGTGGCGCGGGCGGAAACGCCGTGAGACTGTGCCGTTTTCGTGGGCGGCCCGGTGACCGGCCCGTGGCGCGGGCGGAAACGCCGCTTCCGGCCGCCGCATCCCTTTTCACCTGGCACGATCGGTGCCATGAGCTTCGTTCCTCCCGGTTCGGGCTGGCCGGGCGATCCCGCGGATCCGGACACGCCCGTCGCCCACAACGCCCATGAGGTCGCCAAACTGGCCGCAGACAGCCGTACGCCGTCGGACCTGGTGGCCCGGCAGTCGGTGTGCCGCGCCTGCCCGCGTCTGGTCGAGTGGCGGGAGCAGGTCGCCGACGTCAAACGGCGGGCGTTCGCGGACGAGACCTACTGGGGCAGGCCGGTCCCGGGCTGGGGCGACGAGAGGCCGCACACCCTCATCGTGGGGCTGGCTCCGGCCGCGCACGGCGGCAACCGGACCGGCCGGATCTTCACCGGCGACCGCAGCGGCGATTGGCTGTTCGCGTCGCTGTACCGGACCGGGTTCGCCGTGCAGGAGACCAGCGTCCACGCGGGAGACGGGCAGCGGCTGATCGGCGCGCGGATGATGGCGGCGGTGCGGTGCGCGCCACCCGCGAACAAGCCGACCCCGGAGGAGCGCGACACCTGCTTTCCCTGGCTCGCCAGGGAGCTCGCGCTGATGGCAGGCACCACCCGGGTGATCGTCGCGCTCGGCGGCTTCGCCTGGCAGGCCGTGTGGCCCGCGCTGCGCGAGGCCGGGTTCACGCTGCCGCCGCGCAGGCCGCCGTTCGGGCACGCGGTGGAGGTGCCCATCTCCTACGGCGCCGCTCCGGTCACGCTCATCGGCTGCTACCACCCGAGCCAGCAGAACACCTTCACCGGCCGGGTCACCGCGGACATGCTCGACGCGGTCTTCGCCCGCGCCGCCGCCCTGGGAACGGCTTAGTTCCCGGGCGTACGCCCTTCGGGGCGGGCGCGGGGTTCACGGT
>JADGHC010000738.1 GCA_019689655.1 Microbispora sp. | reverse complement strand
ACGCCTTGGGGGGCCGCGTCTGTTGTTAAAAAGCCACAACCACCCGCTCGGCGTCGTGGCCGTCTTCGCGGCCAGCAACTTCCCCTTCGCGTTCTCGGTGGCGGGCGGCGACACGGTGTCGGCGCGCGCGGCCGGCTGCCCGGTCGTGGTGAAGGCCCACGAGGGCCACCCCCGCACCTCCGACCTCACCGCGTCCGTCGTACGGCAGGCGCTGCCCGACCCCCGCCTGCTGGGGCTCGTGCACGGGTTCGAGGCCGGCGCCCCGCTGGTGCGGCACCCGCTGGTCACGGCGGTCGGCTTCACCGGTTCGCTCGCCGGCGGTACGGCCATCCGGAAGCTGATCGGCGAGCGGCCCGACCCCATCCCGTTCTACGGCGAGCTCGGCAGCGTCAACCCGGTCGTCGTGCTGCCCTCGGCCGGCCCCGCCGAGGTGGCCTCCGGGTTCGCCGCCTCGCTGACGCTGGGCGTGGGGCAGTTCTGCACCAACCCAGGGCTGCTGTTCATCCCCGCGGAGGGCGGGTTCGAGGAGGCGGTGGCCGAGGCGGTCGCCGCCACCACCGGCGGGCCCATGCTGACGGCCAAGATCCGCGAGGGCTACCTGCGGGCGTCCGGCCGGCTGGCCGAGCGGCTCACCGTGCTGGCCAGCGGCAGCGCGGTCGACGGCGTCACCCCGCAGGTGTTCGCCGCCGACCTGGAGGCGTTCGCGGACGGGCTGCCCGAGCTGGCGGAGGAGTGCTTCGGCCCGTCGTCGATCGTCATCCGCTATCGCGACCCCGCCGACCTGCCCGCCGTGCTGCGCCGGCTGCCCGGGTCGCTGACCGCCACCATCCACGCGGCCGGGCCGGAGGAGGCCCGCGACCTCGTGCCGGTCTTGTCCCGGCTGGCCGGGCGGCTCATCTGGAACGGCTGGCCCACCGGCGTCGCCGTCTGCTGGGCGATGCACCACGGCGGCCCCTGGCCCGCGTCCACGGCCCCGGCGCACACCTCCGTCGGGGCGGCCTCGATCCGGCGCTGGACCACTCCCGTGGCGTACCAGGACTGGCCGGCGGATCTGCTGCCGCCGGAGCTGCGTGACGACAACCCCCTCGGCGTGCCGCAGCGCGTGGACGGCCGGCTGCGGGTCTGACGCCGCCGCACGCCGCCGTACGCCGCCACGCGGGGCCGCTCCGGGGAAGGCGGGCCGCACCGGAACGTCTCCGGTGCCGGCCCGCGCGGCCGCCGGTGGCGGCGGGGCGGCGCGGCCCCTCCGGATGGAGGGACCACGCCGCCGTCATGTCAGTGGATCTTGCCCGCCCCCGCGTGCCGGGAGACCTCCTTGCGCACGGTCTCGGCGGGGTCGATCGCCGTGTGCAGCACCGGGGTCCAGCCCGCGTCGGTGCCGAAGTCGGGGTCGTGCTTGGCGTTGTAGACGCCGATCAGGTCGATCGGCTGCTCCTTGCCGCCCACCCGCAGCAGGTTGCCCTTGGCCGTCAGCGCCGTGCCGCCCCAGTCGTGGAGCAGCTCGGCGGGGTCCACGCCCCGGCTCAGCCGGAAGTAGTTGTTCTCGGCGTAGATCTGGGACTCCACGCCCACCCCCAGCGCGTACTCGAAGGTCCCGGCGTCGGGCACCTGGTAGTAGTTGTTGTAGACGTGCACCTTCCCGAACCGCACGCGGGGCAGCCGCTGCAGGTTGCCGGAGAACTCGTTGTGGTGCACGGTGACGCTGAGCTTGCCCCGGTCGGTCGCGGGGTTGTTGGTCGAGCCGATCAGCATGGTCTTGTCGTGGTCGGAGAACTTGTTCCACGACACGGTCACGAAGTCGGAGCCATTGGTGATGTCGGCCTGCCCGTCGTGCACCTGGTACGGCCGCCCGAAGTAGAGCGGCTGGTTGGAGTCGGGGTTGTCCCCGTCGGTGAACGTGTTGTGGTCGATCCAGACGTGGGTCGAGCCGGTGACCGAGATGTTGTCGTAGAGCGAGTTCCAGTTGCCCTCGTCGCCGTCGGTGGGGTCCCACTGGGGGAAGCAGTCGGAGGCGTCCTCGAAGCGGATGTTGCGGATGATGACGTTGTCCGCTTTGTCCACGTGCAGATTGATGTGCCGGATGGTCGCTCCCGGCAGGCCCACGATCGTGGTGTCGGACGGCACCTTGAGCTTGATGTACTTCGTCTGCGCCGCGGCGGAGGCGGCCCGCGCGTCCTCCATCGGCCCGGACGGCTCGCGGTCGCGGCCCCACACCGCCGGGTCGTACGCCGCGAGGTAGCCCTCCAGCGTGTACCCGTCGGTGGCGAAGTCCGCGCAGGTCTTGTCGACGTCGATGACGCCCTTGACGTAGATGATGCGGGGGCCGGGGGAGGCGAGGGCGGCGGCCAGGCTCGCGCGGTCGGTGACCACGTGGACGTTCGACGGCGGGGCCGCCGCGCCGCCGGTGGTGCCGGTGCCGGCCGAGGCCCAGCCGTCGCCCGGCGGCAGCGTCTGCCGTCCGAGGTCGACCGGCTTGCCGGCCCCGGCGTGCCCGGCGGCCGGCGTGCC
>JADGHC010000737.1 GCA_019689655.1 Microbispora sp. | reverse complement strand
CGCCGCGGCCGGTGTGATGCCCCGGGGCGCCCATCCCACCCCGTACGTGGAGGCGCTGGTCGCCACGGCGGAGACGGTGATCCCCGGCCCGGGCCCCACCCCGGCCGCCAGCGCCGAGGAGACCGAGTGCCTGCTGCGCTGGCTCGACGGCCCCGGCGTGCGCCTCGTCCAGGTCGACGGCACCTGGAGCCTTCCCGCCTACGGCGCGGGACGGCTGGTCGAGCGCATCGAGCGGGCCTACCGGCACCTGCGGAGCGACCAGCGCGAGGGACGGCCGCTGCGGTGACACGGGCGCGACGAGCGGCGGGTTTCACGAGGGGTGCCCGCAAGCGACGCGCCGGGGACGCGGAGGAGGAGCCCGCGGCGAAGTCGCGCCCCGGTGCCCGGGCAGCTTCGCCTGCGTCACTCGCAGCCGAGCGCTGCGTACGATCGCGCCCGGTGCCCGCGACAGGTCCGAGCCCCCGCCGGCGGCGGGGCGGCACCGCCGCGACGGCTTCGGGCGACACCGCTGGCGAAGGCTGCCGGGAGTGGCACTAAGGTCGGGGGCGAAAGACCCGAGCCGTGAGACAGCAGGAGAGACGCGAATGGTCACCGCGATCGTGCACATCAAGGCGGATGTCGACCGGATCCCCGAGGTCGCCGAGGCCATCGCAGAGATCGAGGGCGTCAGCGAGGTGTACTCGATCACCGGCGAGTTCGATCTGCTCGCCATGGTCAGGGTCGGCCGGTACGAGGAGGTGGCCGAGGTCGTGCCCGGCCGCGTCAACAAGGTGCCCGGTGTGCGCCACACCGAGACCCACATCGCGTTCCGCACCTACTCCCGCCACGACCTGGAGGCGGCGTTCTCCATCGGCCTCACCGACGCGGACTGAGGCGGCCGGGCGGCCGCCCGGGAGCGGTCCCGTCCCGGAGGCACACCGGCACGCGCACACGGGCTCGGCGCACCGGGACGTGCGTACCCGGACGGGCTCCGGCGAAGGACACGGTCTTTCGGACCGGCGGCGAGCGAGGGCCGTCCGGCCGTGTCAGACCGGGCGGCAAGCAGGGCCGTACGGGCCGTTTGAGACCGGTGGCGAGCAGGACTCCGTACGGGCAACGGGAAGACGGCGGGAATCGACGACATAAGCGGAAAGCCGCATCACGGCGGCGGGCAACCCGCCGTGATGCGGCTGTGTCACGCCGGATGCCTGATCCCGGTGGCGGGGGCGATCCGGAAAGCGGGGGCGATCAGGCCTTCCCGCTGTAGCCGCGGCTGATCTCGACCCAGCGCTCCAGGGTCTGCGCGGCCTTGCCCGAGTCGACCGCCTCGGCCGCACGGGCGTAGGCCGCGCGCAGATCTGCGACCAGATCGTCACCCGGGCCGTCGTAGGCGACCAGGCCGGCCGCCGCGTTCAGCAGCACCGCGTCGCGCACCGGCCCGGTCTTGCCCCGCAGCAGGTCGCGTACCGCCGCAGCGTTGAACTCGACGTCGCCGCCGCGCAGGTCGCCCGGCTGGGAGCGGGGGATGCCGAGGTCGGCCGGGTCGATCGTCGTCTGGGTCGCGGTGCCGTCGCGGACGACGAAGACCGTCGACGGGGCCGCGGTGGACAGCTCGTCGAGGCCGTCGTCGCCGCGGAAGACCAGCGCCGACACGCCGCGCTCGGCGAAGACCCCGGCCATGACCGGGAGCATACGCGCGTCGAACACGCCGATGGCCTGGGCGTCCGGGCGCGCGGGGTTGGCCAGCGGCCCGAGGAAGTTGAACACCGTCGGCACCCCGATCTCCTTGCGCGGCGGGCCGGTGAAGCGCAGCGCGGGGTGATAGAGGGGCGCGAAGCAGAACGCGATGCCCGCCTCCACCGCGACCCTGGCGGTGGCCTCCGGCGACAGGTCGAGGGCGACGCCGAGGTGCTCCAGCACGTCGGCCGCGCCGCACAGGGAGGAGGCGGCCCGGTTGCCGTGCTTGACCACGCGGGCGCCGGCCGCCGCCGCGACGATCGCGGCCATGGTCGAGACGTTGACGGTGTGCGCCCGGTCGCCTCCGGTGCCGACGATGTCGACCACCGGGCCCTCGACCGTGAGCGGGGTGGCGCGCTCGAACATCGTGCGGACGAGACCGGTCACCTCGGCGACGGTCTCGCCCTTCGCCCGCAGGGCGACCGCGAAGGCGGCGATCTGTGCCGGGGTGGCCGCCCCCGACATGATCTCCCCCATTACCCAGGCCGTCTCATCGGCGGTCAGGTTCTCGCCCGCGAGCAGGGCGTTCAACGTCGAGGGCCAGGTGGTGCGCGTGTCCATGTGGGCTCCGCGGGTTGATGTCGGGTCAGGTCGGGTCGAGCCGGTTCGGTGTGGCGGTTGGTGCGGCCGGGCGGTGCCGCCCGCCGTCGTGTGGAGTCCGCCGCGCCCGTCGAGGCGTGCCGCCCGTCGGGGCGCGGGCCGGGCGCGGCGCCCGCGCCGGCGCGCTCCCCGCCGGCACACCCCGCGCCGGTGCCCCTCGGCCCGGGGTGCGACTGTCTCTTATAAAAATATCCGAT
>JADGHC010000073.1 GCA_019689655.1 Microbispora sp. | reverse complement strand
GTTCGGGGTCGGGCTGGGCCATGACGTCGTGCCGCCCGCGCTCGCCGAGGCGGCCGAGGCCGCCGGGCTGCCGCTGATCGAGGTGCCGAGGGACACCGCCTTCATCGCGATCGGCAAGGCCGTCAGCGAGCTGCTCGCCGCCGAGCAGTACGAGGAGATCAGCCGCGCCTTCGCCGCGCAGGGCAGGCTCACCCGCGCCGCGCTCCAGCGGGAGGGCCCGGTGGCGGTGGTGGACCGGCTGGCCCGCGAGATCGGCGGCTGGGCGCTGCTGCTCGATCCCGCGGGAGCCGTACGGCACGCGGTCGACGCCACCGGTCGGCGCGCCCGTGGTGACAACCACGGTGCGGCCGCCGAGCACGGCGATTCCACGGACTGGGCGGGGGAGAAGGCGCGGTCGCTGGAGCAGGAGATCGCCCGGTTGCGAAGGGCGCCGGCCCCGGCGAGCCTCGCCGTGGCCACTCCGGACGAGCATGTGGTGGTCCAGCCGCTGGGCCGCAGAGGCTTCTTCGTGGTGGGGTCGCCGCGGCCGTTCTCGCCCATCGCGCATACGGTCGTCAACGCCGCCGGATCGCTGCTGACGCTCGCGCTCGAGCAGAGCAGGGAGCAGCGGGCGGCCGCGGCACGCGTGCGCGCCGCGGTGCTCCGGCTGCTGCTGGCCGGTGAGACGCGGGCCGTCGCGGAGACGCTGGCGGCCCTGGGCATGCGGCTGCCCACGGGGCCGGTCACCGTCCTCGTCTGCGACACCCCCGACCCGGACGCGCTGGCCGAGGTCCTGACCGGCGCGGCGGGCGCCGTCTCGTCGGGGAGGACGCCGGGGCCGGGCGGGAGGCGACGCCCGGCGACGGCCGGCGAGCCGGTGCGGGCCGTGCCGTCGTGTTTCGCCGCGCCCTGGGAAGAGGGGCTGCTCGCCGTGCTGGCCCCGGATGAGTACGCCGAGGACATCGTCGCGCTGGCCGCCCAGCACGGCCGCGTGGGCGTCAGCGCCCCCGGCTTGGAGATCGGCTCGCGCGCGGAGCCCTCCGCGGACGACACCGATGCGGCCGGGGCGTTCGCGGGAGGATCGTTCGCCGCCGCTCTCGACCGTGCCCTCGACCAGGCGCGGCGCGCGCTCGTCTCGGCCTCGCCGGTGGCGCGCTTCAGCGAGCTCGCCGGGCGCGGGTTGCTGTCGCTGCTCGACCCGGACGCCGCCGCGTCGTTCGCGGCGGCGATCCTCGCGCCGCTGCGCGAGTACGGCTCCCGCACCGACCTGGTGGAGTCGCTGCGCGCCTACCTGGCCAGCAACGGCCACTGGGACGCGGCGGCGCAACGCCTCGGCGTGCACCGGCACACGCTGCGCTACCGGATGAAGCGGGTGAGCGAGCTCCTCGGGCGTGACTTGGACGATCCCGCCGTACGCGCCGAACTGTGGATCGCGCTCTCCCTGTGACCGGCGCTCAGTCCGATGGATGCGCGAGGAAAGCGCGGATGGCGGCGTTTGTGACGATCTCGTATGTCTTGCCGTCGGGCAGATGTCCGGCACGTTCCAGGCTCAGCGCGCCGTGAGCCGCCGCCCAGAGCGCGTCGGCGATCTTCCGGGGCTGCGTGGGCACGAAGTGACCTGCGGAGATGCAGTCGGCGATCACCCGGTCCACGATGTTGAGCGCGGCCCTCGCGAGCGTGCGGGCGCGCTCGCTCGGCACGAAGCCGGGGATGGCCCGATCGAACATGAGGCTGTAGTAGCCGGGCTCGGCCAGCGCCGCCTCCCGGTACGCGGGGCGCAGCAGGTGCAGGTGCTCCAGCGGGTCGTCCCGCTTCGGCACCGCCTCCAGCCTGCGCCGGAACCGCTCGAAGCCCTCCAGGTAGAGCGCCTCCGCAAGGCCCTCCTTGCTGCCGAACATCGTGTAGATGAGCTGCGTGGAGCACCCGGCCTCGGCGGCGATTCTGCGTACGGTGAGGCTTTCCGGGCCGGCGGAGGCGAGCAGGCCGTTGGCGACGTCGAGCAGGCGGGTGCGCAGTTCGTCGTAGTTGCTGCGATGGCCACGTGCGTAGGCACCCTGAAGACCGAGCGGCGCCGGCGTACCCATCAGCGACGAAGCCCTTCTCATATTGGGGGTCCCGCAACAGACCCGGATGATGACTTAACCATGCCTCTTGGCTTTCAAACCGCACTGAAACAGAAAACATCATGAAATCGCCGCACTTCTGTGACAATAGGAGTTGTCCAGGATGGTGTGACGTGGAGCGGTGCTTGGCCCGTCCGGAGTAGCGACCGCCCTGAGCCGGTGGCATAGCGTGAAGCCATGGACGTGAGCCGCACTTCGGATCCCCGCCCCTTCTGGCTCGCCGGCCGCCCCGCAACCGGGGACGGCGAGCAGGCCGTGACCAACCCCTATGACGGCCGGGTCGTCGGCGTCCACTCGGTCCCGACCGCGGAGCAGGTCGAGCAGGCCGTGGCCGCCGCGGACGCCGTACGCAAGAAGGCCGCCGCGCTGCCCATCCACGTGCGTGCCGAGGCGCTGGCCCACGTGGCCCGGCGGCTGACCGAGCGCGCCGAGGAGATCGCCCGGCTGATCAGCGCGGAGAACGGCAAGCCGATCTTCTGGGCGCGTGGCGAGGTGGGCCGCGCGATCTCGACGTTCCGCTTCGGCGCCGAGGAGGCCCGCCGCTTCAACGGCGAGGTGCAGCGGCTCGACACCGAGCCCGCGGCGCAGGGACGGCTCGCCTACGTCTCCCGCGTGCCGTACGGACCGGTGCTGGCCATCACGCCGTTCAACTTCCCGCTCAACCTTGTGGCGCACAAGGTCGCCCCGGCCATCGCGGTCGGCGCGCCGGTCGTGGTGAAGCCGGCGCCCGCGACCCCGCTGTCGGCGCTCGTCCTCGGCGAGATCCTGGCCGAGACCGGCCTGCCGGAGGGCATGTTCTCGGTGCTTCCGGTGCCCAACGACCGGGCGTCCGCCCTGGTGGACGACCCGCGCCTGCCGGTCGTCTCCTTCACCGGGTCGGGCCCGGTGGGCTTTTCGATCATGGACAGGGTGCCGCGCAAGCACGTCACGCTCGAACTCGGCGGCAACGCCGCCGCGGTCGTGCTGGCCGACGCCGACCTCGACTGGGCGGCCGGCCGCGTGGCGCTGTTCTCCAACTACCAGGCGGGCCAAAGCTGCATCGCCGTACAGCGGGTGATCGTGGAAGACGCGGTCGCCGACGCGTTCATCGACAAGCTGGTCGCCGCCGTCGGCGCGCTGGTGACGGGCGACCCCGCCGACGACAAGACGCAGGTCGGCCCCCTCGTCAGCGAGGACGCCGCGATCCGCGTCGAGAGCTGGGTCAAGGAGGCCGTCGCGGCCGGGGCGCGGCTGCTGATCGGCGGGACCAGGGAGGGCGCGACCTTCGCCCCCACCGTGCTGGCCGATGTGCCCGCCGACGCCAAGGTGGCCTGCGAGGAGGTCTTCGGGCCCGTCATGATCGTGCAGCGGGTCGGCTCGGTCGACGAGGCGTTCGCCGCGGTCAACGACTCCCGGTACGGCCTGCAGGCCGGGGTCTTCACCCGCAGCCTGGACATCGCCTTCCGGGCGAACCGGGAGCTCGAAGTGGGCGGCGTCATCATCGGCGACGTGCCGTCCTACCGTGCCGACCAGATGCCGTACGGCGGGGTCAAGGAGTCGGGGGTGGGCCGCGAGGGGCTGCGCTCGGCGATGGAGGACCTCACCTACGAGAAGGTCATGGTGCTCACCGGCCTCACGCTGTAGCGCCACGCGTCCGAAGAAACGTTATAGAGGGGCCCGGGGATACTCATCCCCGGGCCTCTCCGCTTTTCCCGGGTCGGGTTTCCCGGATCCGGCAATCGCCGCCGTGGCCGGACCCCACGCCAGACGGGCGGGGGACGTGTCCGCACAAGTCGCGGGCGTCACGCCCGCTCGGCGGTGCGGAACAGGTCGCGTATGGCGGAGCCGAAGTAGGGGCCGTACATCGTGCGGTGGTCGTTGCTGTACTTGAAGCTGCTGACCGACGTCAGCGTGCCCCGGCCGGAGGCGGGGTCGAAGTTGGTGAGCCAGGGGCCGCCGCTCGCCCCCGCCGTCAGGTCGCAGCGCAGGCCCTGGTCGTGGGTCTGCCCCTGTGGGTCGGAGTGCGGCACGCCCGCGCAATAGAGCAGCTGCTCGCCGTCGTACGGAGGATCGGCGGGGAACCCGAAACCATAGGTGCGCCGGCCCCGGGGCGGGTTGAAACCGATGGGCTGCCCGCCGACCAGGTCGGTCAGGTGCCGCCCGGCCACGTCGTCCACGGCCACCATGCCCACGTCGTAGTCGTCGTTCCCCGAACGCGACCAGGGCCCGGCCACGAACATGCGCCGCGCGGGGAAGGCGCCGTACGGCTGCCGCCCCTCGTCGTACCCGGGCACGAAGATCCAGTTCTCCGCCCAGTCCCCGGTGCCGTCCTTGACGCAGTGCCCGGCGGTGACGACCAGGTCCCTGTTCGCGCTGCGTACGGCGCTCGCGGAGCAGGAGAAGTCCACGCCGTTCAGCGTGAGGAAGACTCTGCCGGTGGTCCTCGTCACCGAGCCGCCCGCGGCCCAGCGGGTGCCGCTCGTGGTGGCCGGCGGCATCGCCGCCGCCTGCCGCGTCCTCGCCGTCCTGCCCGCCCCCGTCGTCGCACCCGTCGTGACCGGCCGGGCCCGCGCCTCGGGCGCGAGGAGCGACGCGGCCTTCGGTAAGGCGGCCTTGGCGACGGCTGAGGAGAGCGGGGAAGCGGCCGGTGCGAGGATCGACGGTGCGCCGGGCCCGGCCGTGGTGATCCTTCGCAGACCTCCCAGCAGCCCGATCGGGATCGCACGCGCCATCCGCTGCGGCGTCCAGTAGGTTCCGGCGGCGTGTCCGGCCACGTGCTCGACGACGTCTCCGATGGGGGAGACGTCCCGGGCGGGGGTGCCCAGGAGCCCGGTGACGAGGGAGGTGACGGCAAGCAAGGGGATGCTCGGAGTCATGGCTCCCGAGTGTGGCCCACGAAACGTGGTCTTGTGGCTACTTTCGGTGAATCAGGTGAGTGCCGTCTTCTGGGCCGCGTTGTAGACCGCCTCGGCTTCCGGTCCGAAGTAGGGCCCGAACATCCAGTAGGGCGCGAAGGTGTACTTGAAGCTGTTCACCGAGTTGAGCAGGCCCGTGCCGGTGCGGGTGTCGAAGCCCATGAACCACGGGCCGCCGCTGGATCCGCCGGTCATGCCGCAGCTCAGCCCTTGGTCCCGTGAGCTGAAGGAGTCATCGAACGTCCGCCCGCTGCAGTAGACCAGCGTCGATCCGTCGTACGGCGCGCCCGCCGGGTAGCCGAAGGCGTACGTCTGGCGGCCGCGTGGCTGGTTGAACGCGACGCCCTGTCCGCCGACGACGTCGGTGAGGCTCTTGCCGCCCTGTGGTGCGACGACGGCGGCGGCGATGTCGTAGTCCATGTTCTCGCCGGAGTTCCACTGCGCGGTGGTGAGCAGGGTGGTCGCCGGCCAGGTGCCGTAGGGCCGGTTGCCCTTGTCGTAGCCGGGGACGAAGACCCAGTTGGCGTGGAAGACGCCGTTCAGCTTCACGCAGTGCCCCGCGGTGATGACCACGCTCTTGTTGGCGCTGGTGACGGCGGTGCCCGAGCAGGAGGCGCTCCGCCCGGCGTCCGGCCCGCTCGCGACCGTGAAGAACACCCGCCCCGTCGTCGTGGCGACCGTCCCGCCCGCCGCCCACGACGAGCCGGAGGTCCGCGACGACACCGCGGTGGACGTCGCGGTGGTCCTCGAGGTGGTCGTCGGGGTGGTCCGGGTGGGGGCGACGGTCGCGGGCCGCGCGGAGGTCGTGCCGGCGGCTGGCTCGGCGCCCGCGGTGAAGTACCGGTCACCGGCCCTCGGGATGTCCAGCGGCCGCGCGGTCTTCATGCGCGCGGCGGTCCAGAACTTCTTGACCGTCCGCTGCTCGGCCGCCGAGTCGGCCGCCCGGTGCACCGCGGGCCGGGGGACGGCGAGCCGGGGGATGGTGGCCGGTGTCACGGCCTCGGCGCCGTGCGAGGCGGGGAGCATCGCCCCCGCCGTCGCGAGGGCAGAAATCGCGAGACGTCGTGCCGTGGGGTGCATGGCTACCTCCGTGTCGGGATGTCCTGACGCGGGAAGGTAGCCATGCCTTTCAACCGATTTCGCGTGATCTGCCGATACGGTTATGGGCAGTTTCGGGCATTTATGTGCTGATTTCTCCTCAGTACCGCCGGGCCTCCTTTTTCTCGGCGCCCGCGGCGGTGCGGCCCCCGCGGCCTTCTCGGAGACGATCTCGGAGACAATGAGGGGATGAGCTCGCGATCCCTGTCACAGCCTCGGTCAGTCGTCGTGCTGGGTTCGACCGGTTCCATCGGCACCCAGGCTCTCGATGTCGTCGCCAACGCCCCCGGGCGGTTCCGCGTGACCGCGCTCGCGGCGGGCGGGGGCCGGGTCGACCTGCTGGCGAGGCAAGCGGCCGGCTTCGGGGCCGAGACGGTGGCGGTCGCCGACCCGGCGGCCGTACCGGCGCTGCGCGAGGCCCTGGCGGCGGCCGGCGCCCGGCCGCGGGTGCTGGCGGGCCCGGAGGGCGTGGCGGAGGTCGCGGCGTCGCCCTGCGACGTCGTGCTCAACGGCATCACCGGCGCGCTGGGGCTGACCTCCACGCTCGCGGCGCTGGAGGCGGGCCGGGTGCTCGCGCTGGCCAACAAGGAGTCGCTGATCGTGGGGGGTCCGCTGGTCAAGCGTCTGGCCGGGCCCGGGCAGTTGATCCCGGTCGACTCCGAGCACTCCGCGCTCGCCCAGTGCCTGTGGGCGGCCGGGCCCGGCGGGGCCGGCCCGAGCGCCATACGGCGTCTGGTGGTGACCGCGAGCGGCGGCCCGTTCCGTGGTAGGAAGCGCTCCGAGCTGACGGACGTGACGCCCGAGATGGCGCTGAATCACCCCACCTGGAGCATGGGCCCGGTCATCACGGTGAACTCGGCGACGCTCGTCAACAAGGGCCTGGAGGTGATCGAGGCCCATCTGCTGTTCGACATCGGGTTCGACCGGATCGAGGTGGTGGTCCACCCGCAGTCGGTCATCCACTCGATGGTGGAGTTCGCCGACGGCTCGACCATCGCGCAGGCGAGCCCGCCCGACATGCGTCTGCCGATCTCGCTCGCGCTGGCTTACCCCGAGCGGGTGCCCGGCGCGGCGCGGCCGGTCGACTGGACCACCGCCCACACCTGGACCTTCGAGCCGCTGGACGACGAGGCGTTCCCATCGGTCGCGCTGGCCCGTCACGTGGGCGCCCTGGGCGGTACGGCGCCCGCGGTCTACAACGCGGCGAACGAGGTGTGCGTGGAGGCGTTCCTGAAGGGTGCGCTGCCGTTCCTCGGCATCGTGGACACGGTGGAACGCGTGGTGGCCGCCCACACCCCCGGACCGGCGGCGTCCGTCGAGGAGGTCCTCGACGCGGACGCGTGGGCGAGGGCGCGGGCGGCCGAGCTGACGAGCTGAGGCTCGGCCCGCGGCGCGGACCCGGGTCAGGCGGGCCGCGCCGCGAACCGGCCGGGTCAGGCCGCCGAGCAGGTCAGCGACGGGGTGCTGCTGCTCGACCCGTTGGCCAGGAAGCCGAACGTGGTCGAGGCGCCCGCCGCCAGGCTGCCGTTGTAGCTGGCGTTCCGCACGCTGACGTCGCTGCCGGATTGGCTGAGCGTGCCGTTCCAGACCTGCGTGATCGTGGTGCCGCTCGGCTGGGTCCACCTGACGGTCCAGCCGTTGATGGACGAGGAGCCGGCCGTCACCGTCACCTCACCCTGGAAGCCGCCGCCCCACGAGTTGGTGACCTTGTAGGTGGCCGAGCAGCCGCCCTGGCCCGGGTTCGGGCTGTTGGTCGGGGACGGCGAGGTGCCGGGCGTGCTGGTCGGCGAGGGGGAGACCGTCGGGTTGGGGCTCGGGCTGGTGGGCGGGTTGTCCGAGCCGCCGATGCCGGTCACCTCGCCGTTGCCGCCGTCGAAGACGACGTCGGAGCAGTTGTAGAACGTCTCGTTGCTGTCCGAGCGCTGCCACACCGAGTAGATGATGTGACGGCCGCTCTTGTTCGACGGCAGGCGGGCGTTCCAGTAGTAGTAGGCGTTCTCGTTGCCCGGGGAGCCGACGCTCGGCGGGTCGGTCACGCTGTCGAAGGGCGTCTCCTCGAGGTCGCTCCACGCCAGCGGCCGGGTCGGGCTCCAGGAGTCCTTCGTGATGTACAGGCGGAACGTGCCCGGGTGCGCCGCCCACTTGTTGTACCTGATCTGGATGGTCGCCCCCGCGGTGAGATGGGTGACCGGCCAGTCGTCACGGGCGAGGTCGAAGCCGCTGAAGTCGTAGACGGTCGCGGCGCCGCTGCACAGCTTGCCGTCCGGAATGTAGCCGGCCATGCGGCCCGCGCCGTCCGAGCGCAGCACGGCGAACCAGTTGTACAGCGCGTTGGTCCCGCTCTGCGCGACCGCGGCCGCACACGCGGGGTTCTTCGGCTGAATGGCGCCGGTCGAGGTCAGGCCGTCCTTCCAGCACAGGTAGGTGCGGCTTCCCGGCATCATCATCGCGCCATGCGCGGACGCCGGGGAGGCGAGCACGACGGCGGAGACCAGGGCGGACAGCGCGGCGACGATCAGCCCGATCATCGTCTTCTTCGGTGTTCTTCGTGGTCTACCCACGGGCTACCCTTTCGCGTGGTCATGGCTGCCGCACTCGTGGTGCAGCACGGCACCGCCGACGGCGCGAGCACGTCGGCCCGGGGGGACAGCCGTTGACTTACCGACCAGGTGGTGCGAGAGCGCTCACGCGATTCGGACTCTAGGTCGCCCTTCATCCCCTGCCCACCCCGCCGGGACCGCGGCATCCGTCCGCGCAGGTCGCGGCGCTATTGTCGAGTGTTGGTCATGAAACCTTCATTCGTCGTGAAAAGGTTTCGGGCCGTCGATCGTCCGGCACTCCTTAGACTGGGAGAGCCCCACCATCGGGTGTCGCCTATTACACAAGGTGCAGAAATGTCTGTTGATCTCGGGATTCCCGCCGTACGGACCAAGCCGATCGCCAAGCGGCGGGTGTCACGCCAGATCATGGTCGGCTCGGTCCCCGTCGGCGGGGACGCGCCGGTCTCGGTGCAGTCCATGACCACGACGCTGACCGCCGACGTCAACGCCACGCTGCAGCAGATCGCCGAGCTGACGGCGGCGGGCTGTCAGATCGTGCGCGTCGCGGTCCCCTCCCAGGACGACGCCGACGCGCTGCCGGCCATCGCGAAGAAGTCCAAGATCCCGGTCATCGCCGACATCCATTTTCAGCCCAAATACGTCTTCGCGGCGATCAACGCCGGATGCGCGGCGGTACGGGTGAACCCCGGGAACATCAAGAAGTTCGACGACAAGGTCGGCGAGATCGCCCGCGCCGCCTCCGACGCCGGTGTGCCGATCAGGATCGGGGTCAACGCCGGCTCGCTCGACCCGCGGCTGCTGGCCAAGTACGGCAAGGCCACGCCGGAGGCGCTGGTGGAGTCGGCGCTGTGGGAGTGCTCGCTGTTCGAGGAGCACGGCTTCCGCGACATCAAGATCTCGGTGAAGCACAACGACCCGGTGGTGATGATCCAGGCGTACCGGCTGCTGGCCGAGCGCTGCGACTACCCGCTGCACCTCGGCGTGACCGAGGCGGGGCCGGCGTTCCAGGGCACGATCAAGTCGGCGGTGGCGTTCGGCGCGCTGCTGGCCGAGGGGATCGGCGACACCATCCGGGTCTCCCTGTCGGCGCCTCCGGTCGAGGAGGTCAAGGTCGGCACGCAGATCCTGGAGTCGCTGGGCCTGCGCGAGCGCGGCCTGGAGATCGTCTCCTGCCCGTCCTGCGGCCGGGCGCAGGTGGATGTGTACACCCTCGCCGAGCAGGTGCAGGCCGGGCTGACCGGGCTGAAGGTGCCGCTGCGGGTGGCCGTCATGGGATGCGTGGTCAACGGCCCCGGCGAGGCCCGTGAGGCCGATCTCGGCGTCGCCTCCGGCAACGGCAAGGGCCAGATCTTCGTGAAGGGCGAGGTCATCAAGACCGTTCCCGAGTCGCAGATCGTCGAGACGCTGATCGAGGAGGCCATGCGCCTCGCCGAGGAGATGGGCGTCGAGGTGGACCTCGGCGACGAGGGACCCGGCCCCGAGGTCGTCGTCCACTGACCCTGCCCCGTCATTACATAAAGCAATGCTCTGACTACACAATGGCAATGATCGGGTAGTACGCGCCGTACCCGGGTGATCACACCGCGAAGCTGTCCTCTGCTGTTCGGAAGCAGAGGAGCGATGCCGGTGAAGCGGGTCGTTGGTGTGGTCGCGGGCGTGGCGACGCTGGTCGCGGGGCTGGTCGGGCCGGAAACCGCGGCCGGGGCCACGCAGCGGTACGGCGTGCCGGCCCTGCGCGGCCCGGCCGGGACCGGGTCGGCGCAGGGCACGCCGGAACCCGGATGGGGCCGGCCGGGGCGTTGGGGGCCGCCGCGGCGCCCGCTCGAATGGAAGCCGTGCCCGGCGGACACCGGGGCGACCCGGCCCGCCCCCCGGGGATTCACCCAAGAGTGCGCGGAGCTGAGCGTCCCGCTCGACTACCACGAGCCGTACGGCCAGCAGATCACGCTCGCGATCAACCGCATCAGGGGGACCGCCTCGCGTGACGGCAACCACCTCGGCGCGCTGCTGGTGAACCCCGGAGGGCCCGGCGGCGAGGGGCTCAGCCTGGCCAGGTACGTCGCGACCCGGCTGACCAAGGACGTCGCGGCCCGCTTCGACATCATCGGGTTCGCGCCGCGCGGGGTGGCCCCCAGCTGGCCCGCTCTGTCGTGCGTGGACCCGGCCCGCTTCTACGCTCCGCCGCGCCCCGACAACGTGCCGAGGAACGACGCCGAGGAGCGGGTGCTGGTCAGCCGTGCCAAGCAGTACGCCGAAAGCTGCGGCAACCGGGGGTCCTGGTTCCTGCCCTACCTGACCACGGAGAACACCGCGCGGGACATGGACGCCGTACGCGCGGCGCTCGGCGAGGAGAAGATCAGCTACCTCGGCTACTCGTATGGCACCTACCTGGGGGCGGTCTACGCCACCCTGTTCCCGCGGCGGGTGCGCCGGCTCGTGCTCGACAGCGTGGTGAACCCCGACGGCATCTGGTACGACGTCAACATCGCCCAGGATCACAGCTTCGAACGGCGGCACCGCGACTTCCTCGGCTGGGTGGCCGAACACGACGACGTCTACAAGCTGGGCGCGACGCAGGCGGCGGTGTCCTTCGCGTGGTACTCCATGCGCTCCCGCCTCCGCGAAAGGCCCGCGGGCGGCGTCGTCGGCCCGAGCGAACTCGACGACATCTACTCCGACGGCGCCTACAACGACCGGCTCTGGCCCTACCTGGGCGCCGCCTTCTCCGCCTACGTCCGCAACGGCGACCCCTCGATCCTGGTCAAACTGTTCCACACGGAGGCCGAGATCGACGCGAAGGAGGAGAACTCCTACGCGGTCTACCTCGGCGTGGAGTGCCGGGACGCGCCCTGGCCGCGGTCCTGGGACCGCTGGCACGCCGACACCATCCGGGCGCACGCCACGGCGCCGTTCATGGCCTGGCCCAACGCCGTCTACAACGCGCCCTGCGCCTTCTGGCCGGTGAAGGGCGGCACGCCGGTCAAGGTGGGCACGTCGCACCTGCCGCCCATCCTGCTGATCCAGTCGGAGCGCGACGCCGCCACGCCGTACGAGGGGGCGCTGCGCATGCGCCGGCTGTTCCCGACCGCGCGCCTGCTCACCGCGGGCGGCGGCAACCACGGCGTGTCCCTCGCCGGGAACGCGTGCGTGGACCGGCAACTGGCGGCCTACCTACGGGACGCGGCGCTGTTGCCGCAGCGCAAGGGCAAGCGGGGCGCCGACGCCAGCTGCCCGGCCGGTCCGGAGCCGCGGGCCGCGCTCATGAAGGTCACGGCGGGGGCGCCGGGAACGGCGTCCCACCTCTTGACCCCACGGTGGTGAGCCGGGCCCGGCCGATACCTCCCAAACACGAACCGTTCGCGTAGGCTGGGCCCGTGATGCTGCGAACATCGGCGTCGCGCGTGCTCGACGACAGCGATCGTGACGAGGTGCTGGCGCTCCTCGACACCGATCCGGTCGCCAACGTGTTCGTAGCGGCCCGGGTCAGGGCCGTCGGCCTCAGCCCTTCACGGCTCGGCGGTCAGATGTGGGGCTACGGCCCGCGCGGAGGCCTCGTGTCGCTGTGTTACGCGGGCGCCAACATGGTGCCCGTGAACGCCACCCGCGAGGCGATACACGCGTTCGCCGACCGGGCACGCAAGCAGGGCCGCCGCTGCTCGTCCATCGTCGGCCCCGCCGCGGCCGTGGAACAGCTCTGGGAGCGGCTGGAGCCGCACTGGGGCAAGGCCCGCGCCATCCGCTGGGCCCAGCCGGTCATGGCCACGAGCTCCGCGCCCCCCGTCGAGCCGGACCCGCTCGTACGGAGGGTCCGCCCCGAGGAGTTCGGAATCCTCCTGCCCGCCTGCGTGGCCATGTTCACCGAAGAGGTCGGCGTGTCGCCGGACAACGGCGACGGTGGAGCGCTCTACCGGTCCAGGGTCGCCGAACTCATCCGGATCGGCAGGTCGTACGCCCGGATCGACGATGGCCAGGTGGTCTTCAAGGCCGAGATCGGCGCGGTGACGCCGCAGGCGTGCCAGATCCAGGGCGTGTGGGTGCATCCCGACCTGCGCGGGCGCGGCCACGCCGTGGCCGGCATGGCCGCAGTGGTCGAGCAGGCGCTGAAGTACTTCGCCCCGGTCGTCACCCTCTACGTGAACGACTTCAACCTCCCGGCCAGGGCCGTCTACCGCAAGGTGGGCTTCCAGGAGGTCGATACGTTCATGTCCGTGCTGTTTTAACCACACTCCTCCGGCCGCCGGGTTCCTTTCGGCCGCGGGATCCGCTGGGGTTCTGGGTGGGGTCCGTGGTCCCGCGCCCGCATTCCTCGGATCAGCCGTCAGCCGTGGCCGGCAGGCGTCGTCCGGACCAGCCGGGTCAGCAGGTGATCCAGCTCGGCCGCCGGATCCCCGGTCAGCCCGGCGTGCACCGGCCCGGTCTGCACGACCGTGCTGCGCGGTGCGGTGAGCCAGCGAAACCGGGCGCCCAGCGGCTCCCCGCACAGGGGCCCCGCCTCCTCGCCGCACGCCCGCTCATAGGCGGCCAAGGCCAGCCGTACGCCGGACAGGTCCACCGGTGCACCCAGCGCCATCAACCGGGACTCGTCCAACTCGACCCGGGCGCACAGGTAGCCGCGTGGCTGGCAGTAGAGGATGACCCCCGCGTTGATCAGTTCGCCGCGCTCCACACTGGGCACCACACGGATCACCGCGTACTCGTAAACGTCCAGATCGCTCATCGGCCGCCCTCCCGCGCCGCGCGCCAGAAGCCTCCGATCGTCGCGTTGCGCTCGCCGTGGCGGGGTGCGGAAGCGGCGGCAGAGGGGTCCGGCAGCCAGTCGCGCGGCCCGGCGGCCCGGGCCAGCAGGTGCTCGGTGTAGGCCTGCCGTACGGCCTGCGCGTCCGCGAAACCCGGCTCGCCCTCCAGCCACTCGTCCGGCACCAACGCGGTCACCTCGTCGAGCAGCGAGCGGGTGACGAGCCCGGCGAGGTCCGCGTCGGCCTGCTTCAGCCTCGTCGCGTACGGCGCGAGCACGTGGTCGCGGCCGTCGAAGGGGCGGCCCGGGTCGGCCGTCGGCCAGTTGTGGTGGAACCACAGGGCCGCGCCGTGGTCGATCAGCCACACCCCGCCGTGCCAGACGAGCAGGTTCGGGTTGCGCCAGCTGCGGTCCACGTTGTGGACGAACGCGTCGAACCACAGCACCCGGGAGGCGAACTCGGCGTCGGCCTCCCAGGCGAGCGGATCGAAGCCGAGCGCTCCGGGCAGGAAATCGATCGCGAGGTTGTGCCCGGCGCTCGCCGTGAGCAGATCCTGGATCTCCTCGTCGGGCTCGCGGACGCCGAGCTGCGGATCGAGGTCGATGACCTTGAGCTCCGGCGTGCTGAAGCCGAGGCGCCTGGCGAGCTCGGCGCAGATGATCTCGGCGACGAGCACCCGCCTGCCCTGCCCGGCACCGCGGAACTTCACGACATAGGTGCCGAGGTCGTCGGCTTCGACGACGCCGGGCAGGGACCCGCCCTCGCGCAGGGGCGCGACGTACCGGGTCGCCGTGATCTGTTCGAGCACGGGAGGAAGGCTACCGGCAGGGCCGGCGGGCGCTCCCCTCCACGTGCCCGCCGGCCGCCAGGTCGGCTCAGGTGGCTCGGCTCGGCAGCCACCACATCCGGCCCTCGGCGACGTCGTGGTAGACGTCGAGCAGGTCCATCCCGGTTGTCTTGCTGCGGGACTCGGCGGCGGCCCACGCGTACACGCCGCGGGCGATCGCGCCGGGCTCCTGCTGCACCCGCATGGCGTAGACGAGGGCCCTGATCTCGTGCACCCGCCGGTTCTCCGGTTCGGCTTGCGCCGCCAGCTCGGCGAGCTGGCAGGCCAGGCGCAGGTCGCCGTCGGCCGCCGCGGCGACCGCACGGCCCGCGACCGACGTCGCGCCCGCCGACAGCTCGGCGACCGCGCGGGCGAAGACGGCGTCGGGAGCCGGTTTGAGGTTGGCGGGGTTGCCGTCGTGCCAGCCGCCGTGCAGCCGCCAGACGTTGCGCACGATGAACTCGGGCTCGTCGTGGCGCTCGCGCAGATAGGGCCGCTCGGCGAGTGCGGCGGGCGGCTTGACCGAGTGCAGGATCTCATCCAGCCGGGCGCCGGCGTTCATCAGGTCGAGCGTCTGCTCCACCAGGCTGTCGAGATAGTCGGCTGTGTCGGTGAGTGCCCGCCGCACCCGGGCGCGCCCGCGGATCGGCAGCCCACGCCCGGGAAGCAGCAGATCGGCGTCCAGCGCGGCCATGGCCCGCAGCGCCACCGCCCAGTCGTCCGGATAGCGCTGAACCCGTTGCGGATCGCCCGCTCCCGGGACCGACCAGGTGAACAGATCGCCGGTCAGCAGCACGCCCCGCTCCGGCAGGAACGCCCAGGTGGCGTCGTCGGTGTCGCCGCGGGCATGGGTGAGCTGGAAGGTGACGTCTCCCAGCGACAGGGACAGCCGGTCGCGGTAGGTCAGGTCGGGAAGCCGGTGCGGCGGCGGCCAGACCATTCGGGGAAAGCCCTGCTCGCGCATATCGATTACCGCGTTGTAGCCGGCCGTCCTGGCCTGCTGCGTGAGCCTGCGGGCGAGTCCCTCCTGGGCCACGACCAACGGACGGGGGCCCGGCTCGGCGTCGAACTCCTCCATCCCGGCCAGCCGGTCGCCCCGGCTGCGCGAGAAGATCGCGTATTTGACCGGCTCGGCCGACCACTTCCTGATGGCGCGGTACGACTGCGAGGCCTCCCGAGCGTCGCCGGTGTCGAAAAGAGCCAGCCCGTCCTCGCCACGGACCGCGTACACGTTGCCGTACGCGGGCCACATCGCCACGCCGTAGGCGATCTCCTGCATCCCGTCGCGGCGCAGGTCCGCGTAGGGCACGTCCTCGGGGCGCACCGAACCACGCCAGAGCTTGTCGGCGTACGAAAGGATCGGTGATTCCATGGCCAAGAGCCTGATCCTCCGGGCGGGCGGTGCCCAGTAGGGAGATCCCTAATGTCCGTGCCGCCCAGGGACAAGGTCGTGCGGTCCCGAAGTGATCGCCATGGTTCATGGAGCCCAACGGCTTTGGCGCTTCCGCTGGATACGGTCCATTTGTCTTGCCGGCGCGAGGGCACGAGGGCACGGTGCGCCGCCGTGCGGCGCGCCCCTTTGGCACCTACCGCGCCGCAGCACGCACGGCGCGTGGCCTCCGGGGCAGACGAGACCCATACATCGATCTCGGCCCGTACCGCCAGCGGCTCCGCGCCGAGCGCGCGGCTCAGCGCCACGCGGCATTGCCGGGGGCGTGCGCGGCCGGTGCATCGTCGGTTCCCGGCAGGTGTGCGTGTCAGC
>JADGHC010000736.1 GCA_019689655.1 Microbispora sp. | reverse complement strand
GTCACCGGCGCCGCGGACCGGGCCGCCACGGGCCGGGCTGCCGCTCGCCGGGGTGCCGGGGCCGGGAGCGCCGGGGGCCGGGGCCTCGCCTGGGCGACGGCCTGGGCGCTGCTGGTCGTCCCGCCCGCCACGGCCCAGTTCGACTACCGCTACGTCCTGCCCGCGGTTCCGCTCGCCTGCCTGGCCGCGGCCCTGTCCGCTCGGGGATTTCACCGGCGGAACGGCGCGGCCTGACCCGGCCGGTTCACATAAGATCAACTGCCGGTAAAAGGGAAACTCAATCCCATACCCAAAATGTCGGTGTTTAGTATGCTCTGCCCCTGGATCAGGGGGGCGGTGGCACGAGGTGATCCCGGCCCGGATCCTCCCAATCGCGGCGCCCGCGGACGCTCCCGTGACCTACTCTCAGAGCGCGACCTGTGATCGCCAGGCAAGGAGGACAAGTGTGCGAGCGAGTCAGTAATCCCTCCGGCCTCTCGCCCACTGGTCCAGCCACCGCGCCGCCGGTCGGGTCCGCCGGGGCGGGTTCGCGGTGAGCGAGCGCAGGCGCGGCGGCGCGCGTTCCGGCCCCCCGCCGGCTCCGTCCGACCAGAGGGTCTGGGGGCCTCCGGAAGACGGCTCGTTCGACGACTTCGAGCCTCCGCGAGGTCGCAGGGCGGCACCCGGGCCCGCCGGATACGCGGAGATGCCGGGAAGACGAGGCGACCGGCGGCCACCCCGGGACGACTATCCGTCCGAGGCGTACGAGCGGGGACGCCGCCGGGGCGGGCACGCCGAGCCTGGTTTGCCGCCCGACCCCTTCGAAGAGGACGAGGAGCCGCCGCGACGGCGGCGCGGCCGCCGGCGCGGCGCCGACGAGGAGAGCGACTACGCCGCGGCCTCCGCCGCGCCCGCCGCTTCGAGACACGCGTCCGGGGGCGGCGACGACTTCCCTCCCCAAGGCAGGGCCTCCCGCCGCCGCGGCGGGAACGGCGGCGGCCGGTCCGGCCTGGGAATCGGGGGCTGGATCAGCGTCGTGCTCACGTGCGTGATGGTGATCGGCACGTTGACGGCCTACAAGGTCTACCGAAGCACCATCGGCATGTTCAACGTGGGCAAATCCACCGACGACCTCGACAAGAACCGCCCGGTCAACGCGACCGGCGCGATCAACGTGCTTCTGGTGGGCTCCGACAGCCGCGCCGGAGCGAACAAGAAGTACGGCCAGCACCTGGTCAACGACGGCGAGCGCACCGACACGATCATGCTGCTGCACGTGTCGCCCAACCGCGACGGGGCGACGCTGATCAGCTTCCCCCGCGACTCGATGGTGATGATCCCCAACTGTTACGACAAGAACAGGAGGCTGATCCCGGCGCACCTCGGCATGATCAACTCCGCTTTCTCCGAAGGCGGGATGATCTGCACGCGCCGGACCATCGAGACCCTCACCGGGATCCGCGTCCACCACTACGTGAAGGTCGACTTCACCGGCTTCAAGAACATCGTGAACGCGCTCGGCGGCATCGAGATCTGCCTTCCCCAGCCCGTTGACGACAAGAAGTCGAAGCTCCACCTCCCGGCGGGCAAGCAGATCGTGAAGGGCGAGGAGGCGCTCGGCTACGTGCGGCTGCGCTACGGCCTCGGCGACGGCAGCGACATCTCCCGGATCAAGCGCCAGCAGGTCTTCCTCTCCCAGGTCGTGAAGAAGGCGACCAGCACCGCCCTGCTCACCGACCTCGGCAAGCTGCAGAACTTCATCGCCGCCACGGCGAAGTCCGTCACGATGGACGACGCGCTCAACACCGAGGAGCTCATCAAGATCGCGCAGAGCGCGTCGAAGCTGTCGGCGAAGGGCTTCAAGGCCACCACCGTGCCCTGGGAGCCGTACACCGCCGACAGGAACCGCGTCCAGTGGAAGCAGCCGGACGCGAACAACCTGTTCCGGGCCATCGCGAACGACACCGTGGCGACCCCGTCCGCCTCCCCGACCCCGGCCACGTCCGCCTCGCCGTCCGGGCCGGTGGTCACCAAGCCGCAGCAGGTCAAGGTGCAGGTGTTCAACGGCACCAACACCAGCGGACTGGCCAAGCAGGTCGCCGAGGACCTGTCCAAGCTCGGCTTCAAGGTCGTCGGCGTCGGCGACGCGAAGCGGCCCGACGGCACCGACCAGCCGAAGACGATGGTCCGCTACACCGGTCAGGGCTGGAACTACGCGAAGATCCTGGTCGGCAAGCTG
Organism: Microbispora sp.; assembly: GCA_019689655.1. Taxonomy (GTDB): domain Bacteria; phylum Actinomycetota; class Actinomycetes; order Streptosporangiales; family Streptosporangiaceae; genus Microbispora. Next base: position 299 of record JADGHC010000736.1, on the reverse strand, counting down.
GTCAACCCCGTCAGCCCGGAGACCGGCAAGGTGGCGAGCGGCCCGGTCACGCCGTTCACCCCGGCATCGCCCCCGACGGACGCGCCGAAGGGCAAGGTGCGCGGCCCGATCATCCAGCTCGTCATCGGCGCCGACTGGAAGGGCGTGCGCGCCCCCATCGACCTGGGCGACAACGCCGTCACCGCCGACACCAACCCCTGCACGAGCTGACCCGCGCGACCCGGCCCGGGGGGGGGGGGGGGGGGGGGGGGGGGGGGGGGGCCCCCGCGCCCCCCCGCGCCCCCCCCGCGGCCGGCGCC
>JADGHC010000735.1 GCA_019689655.1 Microbispora sp. | reverse complement strand
GGCGGAGCTGTTGTAAGCGGCGCGGAACTCGAAGCTCGCCTCGACTCCTCCCGGCCCCTCGATCGGGGTCTTGGCGAGTGCCAGATAGACCTCGTGCAGCGTGAAGGTCAGGCTGCGGTTGGCGTCGATCGCATAGCCGAAGGCGAACTCCGCGGGCGCGTTGTCCTGCGCCTGGGTCAGCAGGGTGGTGTCCGCGAAGCGCGCCGTGATCTGGCCGGTGGCGCGCGCGATGCCGGGGTCCACCCCTTCGACCTTCCGGTCGGCGCGGATGGTGCGCACCATCTCCATGCCGTTCGCGTAGGTGAGCCGAGCCCCCGTCACCTGCGCCAGCGCCGCGCCGTTGCGGCTGATCGCGCCCTGCGCCTTGTGGAAGGCGGTGTAGGCGGCCGCGCTGGTCGGCGTGCCGCCGGCGCTCGCGGCGCCGCGCGTCGAGCCCTGCCCCATCAGCCCGAAGGTGGCGGTGGCCGGGCCGGTCGGCGAGAAGTCGATCTCGAGCGTATCCGCGCGCACGCCGGTGCAGAGATCGTAGGAGGGCACGTCCGGATAGCCGATCTCGATGCTGTTGGAGGGCAGCGCCGCGGCGCCCGACCCGAAGGTATGGACGAAGTCCGGGCTGGTGCCGGTGGTGGTCGGCGGGCCGAGCAGGAGGCGCAGCCAGTGGCCGATGTTGACGAGGTCCACCGGCACCACCGCCTGGCCCTGGACGGTGACGGTATCGAGGAAGGGGGCGGCGGGGTCGCGGCTGGAGCCCACGCCGATGACGTCGGCATCGAGCAGCGGCTGCTCGGCACCGAGGTCGCAGGACAGGAAGGGCATGCGCCGCCAGTCGCCCGCGGGGGCGGTGCCGTAGGTCGCCTCGGGGATCATGAGCAGGCGGCAATTGGCGCCGATGGCACGGGGCATCGGGGGTCTCCGGGATCAGCGGGAGGGAGGAAGCGTCAGGCCAGCGGCGAGCCGCCGACGGTGAAAAACAGCGCGACGGGGACGGAGGCGGCGCGGGCCGCGGCGGCCCCCTCGACCTCGACATCCTCGAACTCGGGCGCCCCGGGCTGGGCCCATTCCACCGCGCCGCCGAGGGTGCGGTCGGCGGTGATGGCGGCGCCGATGGCCACGAGCAGCGCGTCGAGCAGGGCATGGCGGGCGGCCGGCGTCACGCCGCCCACGGTGATCTCCACCTCGGCGCGATGCTCGATGGCCCAGGCGAGCGGCGAGAGGATCGCCGTCTCCTCGACGGTCTCGCCGTCGCGCAAGACGATGAGCCCGCCCGGCGGCAGGCGCTGCGGCATGGTCTCGTTGCGCAGCACCAGCGGGGCGGGACTGCGGGTGGCGAGCGCCGTCTGCAGCCGGGCGTGCAGCGCCGTGATTACGGCTTCGCGCAGGCTCATGGTGCCTGCCTCACGCTCTCGCGCTCCCAGGCCGCGACGAAGCGGCCCGGCAGCCGGCGCAGGGCGCGTTCCGCTGCGCCCTTCACGTCCAGCCGCTTGGCGAGCGTCACCTGCGGCAGCAGCAGGAACATCGGCACCATCCCCCGCGCGAGCATGGCGCGCGCCCAGGCCTCGCGGCCCTTGCGGTTGCCGGTGCCGATCTCGGCGAGGCCGCCGGCGATCAGGCGGGTCCGCCGCCGCCGGCCGGTCGGCTCCCCGGCGCGGAGCGGCAGGCACCAGACGAAGCCCCGCCCCGACCGGAAGGGCCGCAGAAAGCCCTGCCCGGAGGCGACCATCTGCGCCGGCGTGACGCGCATGCCTTTCTCCCCCCGTCCCCGGCGCCCCTGCGCCGCGTTGAAGCCGGTCGGGATGGCCAGGAACGTCCGCCCGCCTTTCGCTCGGATCAGCGCCCCCCGCTCGAAGGCATCGATGACGTTCGGCACCTTGGTCCAGATGAGGCCGGCGGGGCGCAGCGACTGCCCCGAGCGGGGGAAGACCTGCGCGCGCCAGGCATGGGCGATGCCGCGGGCATTGCCCCCGAAGGCCGACACCACCTGCTGCCGCAGCTCCTGCTTGACCTGCTCGGTCTCGGCGCGGATCGCCGTCATCGCCGCGCGCTCGCCGGCGCGCACCTCGGCCGCCAGCACCCGCCGCAGGTCGCCGAGGATGGTGGCGGTGAGCTTCACGGCCGGTCCCAGCCCGGCGGCAAGCCGGCGCGGTGGCGGAGGATGGCGACGGCGAGATCATGCAGCGCCGCCTGGCCGAGGTAGCCGAACACGAAGGCGAAGAGGAACCGGCCGTATTCGTTGAACTCCAGGAAGCCCCCGAGCGCATAGCCGGCGCTGCCAAGCAGGGCGGCGGAGGGCAGTTCCCAGGCGAGGCACCAGCCGAAGCGCCGCCGCTCGGGGTGGTTCCAACGCACGAAGCCCCCGGCGAGACCGGCGGCGGCGCCGAGCAGCAGATCGCGCAGTATCTCCAGAAGGCTGAGGGCGTTCTGCGGCATGGCCTTCTCCTATCGCTGGCAGAGCACGCGCCAGGCGGTGCCGGAGGCGTCGCGCTCGGCGTGGGTGACGGTGAGCAGGTCGGGGCCGAGGGCGAAGCGGTCGCCGGC